>NZ_JACVVG010000030.1:0-64425 GCF_016647875.1 Pseudomonas sp. S36
ACAGGCCTAATTGGCCCGAAACAAACGTAGGAGCGAGCAAAGCTCGCGATGGGCTGCAAAGCAGCCCCAACCCCAAGGCCACCCAAATCACCGCCCCTGCAACAACTCCAACGCCTGATCAAACACCACCAGCGGCTCCGCCGCCTTGTGAATATCCGCCGACAGCAACTGCCTGAACCGCCGCGCCCCCTTGAACCCCTGGGCGAGCCCAAGAATATGCCGGGTGACATGGTGCATCGCACCGCCACTTTCCATGTGCGCCACGATGTAAGGCCGCAACTGCATCATCACCTCGCTGCGCGTAACCACCGGCGCAGCGCTGGCAAACAGCCGCTGGTCCACGTCTGCCAGCAAGTAAGGGTTGTGATAAGCCTCGCGCCCCAGCATCACACCATCAAAGGTTTGCAGGTGCGCTTCACACTCTGCCAGGGTTTTGATACCACCGTTGAGCACGATTTCCAGGTCTGGGAAATCCGCTTTCAGCTGCGCCGCCACGTCATAGCGCAGCGGCGGCACCTCGCGGTTCTCTTTCGGCGACAAGCCTTCAAGAATGGCGATACGCGCATGCACAGTGAAGCTGCGGCACCCAGCCTCGCGCACCTGGCCGACAAAATCGCACAGCTCGGCATAACTGTCGCGCCCATTGATGCCAATGCGGTGCTTGACCGTCACCGGGGTCGACACCGCATCGCGCATGGCCTTCACGCAATCAGCCACCAGCGCCGGATGCCCCATCAGGCAGGCGCCGATCATGTTGTTCTGCACCCGGTCGCTGGGGCAACCGACATTCAGGTTGACCTCGTCATAACCATCCTGCTCGGCGAGCCTGGCGCAGGCCGCCAGGTCTGCCGGCACACTGCCGCCCAGTTGCAGGGCCAGCGGGTGTTCGCTGGCATCGTGGCGCAGAAAGCGCTGGGCGTCGTTGTGCAGCAGGGCACCGGTGGTGACCATTTCGGTGTAGAGCAGGGTGTGCTTGGAGAGCAGGCGCAGGAAGAACCGGCAGTGGCGGTCGGTCCAGTCCATCATGGGGGCAACGCTGAAGCGGCGGGACGGCTCAATGCGTTGTTTGTTCAGGTCTTGAGGCATCTAAGTCACGTGTCTGAATGACCAGGCGCACCGCGCCAGGCCAAGTGGTATTCGAGGAGGCGCATAGTCTATCAACCCAAGCAATCCCGCGTCCGGTTTTGGCCGATGGGGTGCTTTCAGCTGGGCCTTAAACCATCCAGCCCGGCCTCGCAACAAAACCCGTCAAATGCCATACCGCTTGTTACCCCCAGAGGTAATGCAGTAGCGACCACCGCGGGGCCCGATACAAACACGGCCAGAAGAGCAGGGGCACGACATACCATACGTAGGCCCGGCGTTGCGAGCAGGCTGCGGAACCGCCCGCTGCCTTTTTTGCGTGGCATTGGCAAAGCAATTTGCTGTGGTGCAGAGGTTCTTGAACGAAAGCCAACGTGGAGCCTGGCCATCGAGGCTGATGCGACCCCAATCCGCGTGCCGTTCGTAAACTCGCACAGTGTCACCCCGTTTAAGGCTGCCAACCACCGTGCCGCCTGGGCTCGCGCGCAGGTTCAGCTTGTCAGCGTTTACAAAATGCTCAAGTGTCGAAGATGAGGGCTTTTGCCCCACACCTGGCGACACGGCCGCAAGGGTACTCACTGGCGTGGGGCTAATCGGCTGCTCAACTTCAGACGGGCTCTTTTTTCCGGTTGCCCAGATCACGACGAAGAGCACCACGATTGGCAGCAGCCATAACTGTCTTTTATCGCGCATATCCCTTGCACCTATTCAGTAAGCAACGCTGGTACCGCAGCCATCCGCTTGAAGTGTAGTCAGCAACCGCTGCAGATTCTGATACTCCCACCCTGACAGCAACGCAATCGGATCAATACGGGCACCCGGGTCGAACGCCCAGCACCTGCCCTCCGGGCTCACACACCACTCGCAAAACTCAGGCTCGCCGTTGTTGGCGCAGATGCGCATCTTCCAGCCATCGACATCCACTACGTAATGCAAGCAATCCAATTGTTCTGAAACCTGGCCACGAACAATTGTCATCGTCCGGCGCCCGAAAAGCGCTTCCCGCAGCACTTGGCAGGCCTCACGCGCAGTGAGCGGATTGGGCACCGCTTCATCCCATTCTTCCAGGTTCATCTCTGCACCGAGCCTCCTAATGAGCCGCCGCCAATAGTATCCTGCTTCAGCAAGTGCCAGTCCTTCACCGCGCTAGACTACGAACTCGCTGAGCGACCCACCCAACCGCCCACTCAGATGGCTCACCCGCTGACCCAACCCAGGCCGCCCCATGCACCCCCAAGTAAGACCCGCCACCCTCGCCGACACCCTACCAATCGCAACCCTGCACCGCGAGGCCTTCACACGCCAGATGGGCTCCGAAACCTGGGTACACGCCACATTGTCCGCCGCACCGCGAATGCTGGCGTTCGTGTTGGAACTGGAAGGCGAAATCGCCGGGTATATCTTCTGGGCCCAGAAGTCCGGCATTCGCCCGGAGGCCACGCTCGAACTCGATCAAATAGCGGTGGCCGGCCGGCATCGCGGGCACGGCTTCGGCGAGCATCTGATCAGGGCGTCACTGGCCTTGGTTACCGAAGCGTTGAGCAGCGAGGGCCAACGTATAAAGTCGGTCCTCGTCTCAACCCGTGCCGACAACGCTGCCCAGCAGCTTTACGCAAAAGTGCTGGGCGCAAAGGTGGTGGCCAGTATCGATGGCCTGTATTCGGCCACGGAAGTGATCATGTTGGCCACCTTGAATCAGGTACCCGACGAGCAGGCCGACTAGTGCCAAAGCCGGCTTATTTCAACGGCACATAAACATCCGTCTCCCACCGCTCTACCGGTGTTTCGGGGTACACACTCAGGTATTCGAATACCAGCGGATGGTCGCGTAGCTCTTCTCCGCTGGCGGGCAGCCAGTCCCGGTACACCGGGTAGATCGTTTCGCCAATGCAGTCCAGCGAGCCGACGTGGCGGATCACCGCACATCGACCTGCCGGTATCACCCGCGCTTGCACGCCATAGGTGTTGGGCTGCAGGGCATCGCGCATCTCGCCGCACACGGCGAAGCGGAAATCCTCGGCGGGGGTGGTGTCGGGGTTGTCGTAGGGGATGCCGAACGTGCGGCAGCTGGCGACGGGCGATTGGCCGGTTTGCATTCGCCACTGGCGAAAGCGCGCCACGGTTTCGCCCACGCGGTTGGGCGCCCCGTGGTGGTCCAGCGCGGCAACGCGGGTTTCAGGGAAGTTCACGATACGGATTTGCATGCTCATACGCCTGGCAAGGTGGGGAACCACGAACACCGCACTCCAGGCCTTCCAGTTGGGCGCCTTGGCAAAGGCGCTGGGGGGCATGCCAAAGGCGCGCCTGAATGCCCTTGAAAACGCCTCGGGGCTTTCGAAGCCCGCACCGAGCGCGGCCTGCACGACCGAGACCTGTGGTGACGCCGCCAACTGATGTGCCGCGCGGCGCAGCCGGGTGAGCTGGACGTAGCGCGATACCGGCACGCCCATGAACGCACTGAACTGTCGGTGAAAGTGATACGCCGAAAAATTCGCAAGGCGGCTCAGCGTTTCGACCGAGAGGTCACCGTCGAGGTGGCCATCAATGTGGGCGAGTACGGCATCAAACCGTTTCGCGTACTTGGCGAGCAGTTTCTGGTCGGTCAACGATGGGGTCTCTGAACGTTGCGGTATGCCTATCATTCCCGCTTCAGCGGGTGCGTTGCCTAGCCGTAGTTGCTCTGTCGGCAATAGTGTTCACTAGGCAGTGACTGCGCCTTTAAAACTGATATCGTAATGATGTCAGTGCTACGCAACCTTTTGCGCAATGCAGCGGTCGGAGTATGCACTGATTGCGTCTCGCAACCGCAGATGCTGCGTTGTGCACCCGCTGCAACGCGCCATGCAAGCCAGGGATTCGGCATTCTTCGTCTTCCTCCGAGTATCAACCCATGCTTCATCTATTTCGTAACCGCCATGAGCTTCAGGTGCTCAAGCAACTGGCTGCCGCGCTGCCTTCCTCCTCCAGGGCCGAGGCTGGCCGTGGCTCGGCCAGCTGGGCAGACGTGCAAAGTGAATGGACTTCACGCGAACTGAAAGCCGCAGAGCGGGACAACCGTATTGCCGAACTGGAGCGCGAGCTGGAGTCTGCGCGCCAGTTGCTGGCCGAAGCCGATGCCAGTGCCCGTGCTTCGGAAACCCGCTTCGACCTGGTCAACCGCGCCTCCAGCGAAGGCCTGTGGGACATGGAGGTGGTGGCTGGCGACCCGGTCAACCCACGTAACCGCTTCTGGTGGTCGCAGCAGTTCAGGGAGATGCTGGGCTTTCGCGACGAGCGGGACTTCCCCAACGTGCTGGCCAGCTGGGCCGACCGGCTACACCCGGATGACCGGGCCGCCACCCTGGATGCGTTTGCCCGCCACCTGAACGACAAGTCGGGCATGACACCGTACCGGGTGCGCAACCGCCTGGCCATGGAGGACGGCAGCTACCGCTGGTTCTTCGCCCAGGGCGAAACCCTGCGTGACAGCCGGGGCGTGCCGCTGAGGGTTGCCGGTGCGTTGCGGGACATCCATGACGAGCTGCAGCGCGAGCAGGAACACGATGTGATCATCACCCGTTTCGAGCTGGCACGGGAGATGTTGTCCGATGGCTTGTGGGACATGGAAGTGATCGCGGGTGACCCGGTCAACCCGAACAACCCGTTCTGGTGGTCGCCGCAGTTCCGCCGCCTGCTGGGCTTCGAGACGGTGGAGGAATTCCCTGACGTGCTGGACAGCTGGGCCTCGCGCCTGCATCCGCAAGACAAGGCCTACAGCCTGGAAGCGTTCCAGGCCCACCTGAACGACCGCTCCGGCAAGACCCCCTTCGACATCGAGTACCGGTTGAAGATGAAAAGCGGCGAATACCGCTGGTTCCGCGCCCGCGGGCAGACCAAGCGCGATGCCCACGGTGCGCCACTGCGGGTGGTGGGGGCGCTGGTGGACGTGGACCTGGAGCACCAGCAAAGCGCCATGCGCGATACCGAGGCGGCCCACCAGCGCACGCTGGAAGCGAACATCGTCAAGCTTACGCAGATTGTCGGCACCATCCAGAGCATTGCCAGCCAGACCAACCTGCTGGCACTGAATGCGGCCATTGAAGCGGCCCGTGCAGGCGAGGCGGGCAGGGGCTTTGCGGTGGTAGCGGATGAAGTGCGCAAGCTGGCCACGCGCACCACCGAGGCCACCGAGCAAGCGGCTGACATGATGCGCACCTGAACCCTGGGCGATCGGGAAGAGTAGGCAGGGGTCGCATTTTAGATATAATGCGACTCACTCCCAATTAGCCCCTGTCTGGTCATGACCAAGTCTTCCCCTGATGCCGAACTGATCAGTGCGCTGGCCCTGCATTATGACGACCTGGTCGCCTATATCCGCAGGCGCTTTCACGGCAGCCAGTTCGCCCGAGACGTCGTGCATGACGTGTGCCTGCAATTGCTGGAGAAACCGCCGCAACAGGCGGTCAAGCTGCCATTCGCGTTTCTGCGCCGCACATCCTTCAACCGCGCCATCGACCGCCGGCGCGCGGACAACACGCGTCTGGCGTACTTCGAACCCACCGACTCGGTACCTGACTGCCATGTGCATGAGCTCGATGGCGCCGCAGCGCTGGACTTCGAGCAACAGTTGGAAGCGCTGCTGGCGATCATCGACGCGTTGCCGGCGCGTGCCCGGCAGGTGTTCCTGCTGCATCGGATCCACGACATGCCGCAACGGGAGATCGCGGGTGAACTGGGGATCTCGGTGAACATGGTCACCCAGCACTTTGCCCGGGCCATGCGCAGCATTGCCCAGCGCTGGGAGCCTGCGCGGCAGGCATTGGCGGGGCGGGGCTGAGCCATGGCACAGCCCCGTCGGCCCGACCCGGGCGACCCACTTACGGCCTTCGAACGTGCAGTGCGCGAACGGGTGCCTTCGCGTGAGGCCGTGCTGGCTGAAGCCAAAGCGCAAACCGCCCGGCAGCGCACACGCAAGCAAGCGCTGGGCGCCACGGTTTCGGTGCTGTGCCTGGCAGTCACGTTATGGATGTTGGACCCGGCCTGGCGTACGGATGACCTGCGCACCGGTCATGCCCAGCGCCAGCGCCTGCAGTTGCCCGACGGCAGCCACGCGGTGCTCAACAGCGCCACCCACCTGCGTATCGAACACCGCTTGCGTAGCCGCCAGTTTGAACTGCTGGAAGGGGAGGCCGCCTTCACCGTTGCGCACGGTGCCAGGCCGTTCATCGTCCGCAGCCAAGGGGTGACGGTGCGGGATATTGGCACCGTATTCAACGTGCGCAGCGACGCCCGCGGTGTCGCGGTTGCGGTGCTGGAAGGCGCGGTGGAGGTTTCAACCGCTTCGGTTGCGCCACAACGCCTGGAGGGCGGCCAGCAGGTGCTGGCGAGCAATCAACGCCTCGGGCGTGTCACAGCACGTGCGCCATCGCAAGCCAGTGCCTGGCAGCAAGGCAAACTGCGCTTTGATGGCACACCGCTGCACGAGGTGCTGGCCGATATCCGTCGCTACCGCCAGGCACCGGTTAACCTGGCAGACCCGCGTTTGGCACACCTGCGTGTGTCTGGGGAGTTTGACACGGCGGCCATCGAATCGCTGATCGACCTGCTGCCGGCGATTCTGCCCGTGATAGTGACCCGTTCAGGTAATGGCACCGTTACTGTGAGCGGCCGATAGCGCTGTCGCCAGGGCGGTTATCAGAAGCTAACGATAATTTTTCGCATCGCACCTCAACATTGCGCTGCGTTCATCCGCCACTGCCAATGAACGTCACTTTTGATCGCGTCATTGGGGAGCTGCATGAACAACCACACACCACCGCGCCGTATCCATGTCGGCCGCCTGTCGGCACTGGCGGCAAGCCTGCTGCTGGCCTCCAGCCTGCAGGCCCAGGAAGCCCAGCACAACGTGAATGTACCTGCCCAGCAACTGGACCAGGCGCTCAACGCCCTGGCCCGCCAGACGGGCAGCCGCATCCTGTTCGCCACCGATACCGCTGCGGGCCGGCAGGCACCTGCGCTGGCTGGCCATTTGAGCGTGGATCAGGCGCTGCAACGGCTGTTGCAGGGTTCGAGCCTGGGTGTGGAGAAGACGGCGGAGGGCAGCTACGTGATCGCCGAACAGGTCACTGCCGACAATGCGCTGACCCTCGGGGCCATCACCATTCAGGGGCAGGGGATGGGTGAGGCGACCGAAAACAGCAAGTCATACACGGCAGGCCTGGTCAGCGTGGGTTCGAAGACGCCCACCAGCCTGAAGGACACCCCCCAGACTGTTTCCATCATCAGCCAGCAGATGATCGAGGACCAGCGCATCACCACGCTGCCCGAAGCCATGAAGCGTACCCCGGGCATCACCGTGCGCAACAACAGTTACAGTTCGCAGCAGTTCTATTCCCGGGGTTTCGGTATCGACAACGTGCAGATCGACGGCACGTCACCGATGGACATCGGCACCGGGCTGGGCACCTTCTACAGTGAGCGGCTGTACGACATGGCGCCCTATGACCACGTTGAGGTATTACGCGGTGCAAGTGGGCTGTTGGGCGGCACCGGGGACCCGGGTGGCATCGTCAACCTGGTGCGCAAGCGGCCAATGGCCAGCTACCAGCTGAAACTGAACACTTCCGCAGGCTCCTGGGACAACTATCGCAGCGAAGTGGACCTCACCGGCCCTCTGGGCCTGGACGGCAAGCTGCGCGGCCGGGTAGTGGCGGCCTACACCGACCGCCAATACTTCATGGACAAGCGCAGCACCGAAAAGCCGTTCCTGTACGGCATTCTGGAAGCGGACGTTACCGATGACACGATGCTGACGGTGGGTGGCAGCTACGACAAGGTCAAGGACAACGGTACCGGGGACGGCCTGCCGCGCTACAGCACGGGTGGCGACCTGAAACTGCCGCGCAGCACTTGGTTCACCTCCAACCGGGCATGGTCGGACAGCTACACCCGGGAGTGGTTTGCCAAGATCGACCACAGCTTCAACCCGGACTGGAAGCTCAACGCTTCCTATACCCACTCGTATAACAGCGCCAACGTCGAGGGGATAAACCCTTACGGCTCAGTAGACGAAACCACCAACACCGGCACGTACTGGTGGGGCAGCTACGTTTCAAGCTGGAGCAACCAGTCGGTATTCGACATCAACCTCTCGGGCACCTTCGACGCCTTTGGCCGCCAGCACGAATTGCTGCTGGGCGCCGACTACCAGAAGGTGACCAGTCGCTGGCGCGCTGCCATGGGGGTAAACGGTAAAGGCGGGTTGATCGACCTGTGGAACCCTGGTGCCACGCCCTTGCCGGAGTTGGGCTCCAACCGGAGCTTCTGGCGGGACTACAACCCCAATACGCGAGAGCAGTACGGCGCCTATACCACGCTGCGCCTGCAGTTGACCGACCCGCTGAAACTCGTGGCCGGCGCCCGCGCCCAGCGTTACAGGTTCGAGCAGGCCTATAGCCTGCGCAACAATGACGGCACCGGGCCGTGGCAAGAGCAGGACCGGGTCACCGACCGCGAAGCGACCACGCTGGTGCCCTATGGTGGGCTGATCTATGCGTTGGACGAACAGTGGTCTGCTTATGCCAGTTACTCGGAAGTGTTCAAGCCGCAGTCGCAGAAAATGCAAGGCCCCGAGGCCTCCCCATCACCCCTTGAGCCAATGACCGGTAAAACCTATGAAACCGGCCTCAAAGGAGAGCTGTTCCAGGGTGCGCTCAATGTCAGTGCAGCGCTGTTCTACACCACCCGTGAGCACCAGGCGGCCACCGACCCGGCATACCCTAACCCACCCTTCAGCTACAGCAGCTCATGTTGCTTCCTGGCGCAGGACAAGGTCATCAGCAAAGGCATCGACCTTGAGGCGACCGGCGAGATCATGCCGGGGTGGGACATCATGGCGGGGTATACCTACAACATGATCCGCAACAGCAGCGAAGAGACACTGTCGAGCACGGTAACGCCCCGTCATCTGCTGAAGCTGTGGAGCGTCTACAGCTTCAAGGGGGCGCTGGAGGGCTGGCGCGTGGGGGGTGGGGTAACGGCCATGAGCCCCACTTACGTCACCGGTAAAGCCTACCGATTCGATGGCGACGGCAATGTGACAGACAGCAATGATTATGATTTCAGCCAGAGCGGTTATGCGGTATACGATGCGATGGTTGAATACGATATTGATAATCATTGGACGGTTGCGCTAAACGGCAACAATTTGTTCGATCGCCGTTATTACGCCAGTGTCGGCACTTCTGAGTATGGGAATTACTATGGCGAGCCGCGCAACGTTGTACTGACGCTGCGTGGCACCTTCTGGTAAGCGGCATTGCTGCACCCGGACGCCTGCCTGAACTGCAGGAGTTTTTTTATATGCGTCAACGATGTGGCGCCATTTTTTTCATTAATGTCATCGGCCAGTGGAACGCTTGGCGCAGGGGTGGGGTCAGTGTCTTGGCAATTGGCCATTAGCCACGTTCAAGGGCGTACTGATCGTCCTGGCTTTTGAGTTGATGAAAATCATCGCACGGCACTTCAGGGTACTGGGGTGCCGCCGATACAGCATTGATGCCAGCGCCTGAGTGCAATTGCAGCCCATCCCTTTTATTGCAGGCCTCCCTAATGAATTGGTTCTACGACGCCAGATTAGCAATCAAGCTGTACCTCGCCTTCGCGCTTTGCGCATTGATCACCTTGATTGTAGGAGTTGTCGGTAGCCAAGGAATCGGCTCGTTGTCTTCGAGTTTGCAACTCGTGTTCTCCAATAACCTGGTGTCGGTGGCCAAAACCGCCGAAACCCGCTCCAGTGCAATTGCCCAGAGTCGTGATCTTTATCGCTTCCTGGCGGCAACCACCACCAATGCGCCGCAAGAGGAACGCAGTGCCATCCTCGCCTCCATGAAAGAGAATCGCCTGACGAGCGAAAAAGCCTTCGCTGTTTATCGTGCAACGCCCTTGGCTGATGACGAGCGTGCGGCCGGCGACAAGATGGAAAAGGACTGGCCCGCCTACCAAGCGGTCGTCGACCGGACCGTGGCGACCATCCAGAGCGGCGACCTTGCAGCTGCCAGGCAACTGATGGCCGGCGAGTTGCACCAGGCCTTCCGTACCGTGATCGACGAACTGACCATCATGGTCGAATCCAACAACCGCCAGATCGGTGAGGGCGCGCAGGACGCCAGGGACAGTGAGGCGGCTGCCAAGCTCAACCTGTACATCGGCATTGGTGTCGCCTTCGTGGCTGCACTGCTGCTGGGCATGTTCATCAGCCGGGTGATCAGCAAACCGATTGCGGTGGCTGTTCGTAACGCCGAACGCATTGCGGGCGGCGACCTCACCCAGGCGGTTGAAAGCGGCCATGCCGATGAAACCGGCCAACTGCTGACCGCGCTGGGTGCCATGCAGAACAACCTGAAAACCACAATTCAGCAGATCGCCAGTGCGGCAGACCAGTTGGCCTCCGCCGCTGAAGAACTGAATGCGGTCACCGAAGAGAGCACCCGCGGGCTGGTGCGTCAGAACGACGAGATTCAGCTGGCGGCCACTGCGGTGACCGAGATGAGCGCAGCGGTCGAGGAAGTGGCCCGTAACGCAACGTCCACCTCCGAAGCCTCTCGCCAAACCAGCCAGGAGGCGGCCAGTGGTCGTGACCAGGCCCGTGAAGCGGTGCAGGCCATTACCAGCGTCAACAGCGAAATCGGCCAGTCGACCGTGATTGTCGACGAGCTGGCGGGCAGCGTGCGTGATATCGCCAAGGTGGTGGATGTGATCCGTGGCATCGCCGAGCAGACCAACCTGTTGGCGCTCAATGCGGCGATCGAGGCCGCACGTGCTGGTGAACAAGGGCGTGGCTTTGCCGTGGTTGCCGACGAAGTGCGCGCACTGGCGGCGCGTACCCAGGCGTCTACCGGTGAGATCGAAGCCATGATCACCAGTGTGCAGTCGCGTGCCGACGATGCGGTGAAGGCCATGGGCAACAGCCGCAGCCTGGCAGACAGCACCGAGGCATTGGCCAAGGCCACGGGTGAGTCGCTTGAGCGGATCGCCCAGAACATCGCCCAGATCAACGACCGCAACCTGTTGATCGCCACGGCGTCGGAAGAGCAGGCCAATGTGGCGCGAGAGGTGGACCGCAACCTGATCAACATTCAGGACCTGTCGACCCAGACCTCGGCAGGGGCCAACCAGACCAACGCTTCCAGTCAGGAACTGTCGCGTCTGGCCATTTCGTTCAATACCCTGGTCAACACCTTCAAAATGTGATGCGTGATCGGGCGGGTTGACCTGCGTTGGGGCAGGGCAGGCAAGGCGCAACTGAGGTGCCTTGCCTGGGCCCGCAACGGGTCAGTCGACCCGCACGAACACGTTCTTGGTCATTTCGCTGCCGCCAATGGCTTCCAGGCGCTTGCCGCCTTCCAGTACACGAACGTTCAGCAGGGCCATGCCGTCCTTGTTGCGGGCGGTGACCACGTCATCCTTGCGCTCCCACTCATCCACTTTCAGCTTGTTGCCATTGGCGATGATGTAGTCCTTGGAGAACTCCCAGGTTTGCTTGGGGGCTTCGAAGCCCATCACGGTGGTGGTCTGTTCGTAGGTGCCTTCGAGGGCGTCGTTGCCGCAGCCGGCCAGAACGAAAAACGGCAGGGCTGCAAGGGCGAGTTTCAGGGTACGCATGGGATTTCCTTTTCGGGTGGTGAGTCGGGGGTGGAGGAACCTGATGGCAGGTGCCACGAGGCTGCGTTATCGGTGTGAAGGTATTTTTGCTTTGCGGGCTGGAACGGTGTGTCCAGGGTGCCCAGAGCGACCGAAACCCATTCGGCGAATTCACCCTCGCTGCGCGACCAGAACAGGTTTGAGCCGCAGGCTGCGCAGAACTGGCGCTGTACGGTGGCAGAAGAGGCAAAGCTGTGAATGCGGTCGGCGCCGCGCAGAATGCGCAGGTGGGTGCGGGGCACACTGCCGTAGGACGCAAATGCGGCGCCATGGGCTTTGCGGCATTGGCTGCAATGGCAGTGGCTTATCGCCTTGGGTGGGGAGAGCAGTTGGTAGCCAACCGCAGCACAAAGGCAGCTTCCCTGAAATGTGCCTGGCATACGCTGTTCCGTGCGTAGGAAATGCGACAGCTTAAACGCAGTTGTGAGTGGCGTCGAGGGTCGGGAGGCGTAGGGCTTGGCCCTCTGGGCGCTGCACCGGGGTCGGCTGCCCCATCCGTCGGTTTCAGGATGCGCCTGGTCGCTCGTACGCATCCGCTTGCGCCCACAAGTGCCATGCTTTCAGGATGCCCCCGTATCAGTGTGCGTAGACACATGAACAGGGGCACGGAGGCCGCCAGTACCACGCAACCGTGACGTGGCCGGCGCGCCGCAGCAGAACACGCCGGCACCCGCCAACATAACAACAGGGGCGGGGCCGTGATGCCGAGGTCCGCTGTATGCCTGATGAACTGCTTCACCTACCCGCCGTTGAACGTATTCTGGCACGCCACCAGGGCACCCCTGGCGCGTTGCTGCCGATCCTGCATGCCATCCAGCAGGACATCGGTTTTGTCCCCGACGCCGCCGTCGCCGAAATCGCCCATGCGCTGAACCTCAGCCAGGCCGAGGTGCGCGGGGTGATCACCTTCTACCACGACTTCCACACCACACCGCCAGCCCGCCACACCCTGCGCCTTTGCCGCGCCGAGTCGTGCCAGAGCCGCGGTGCCGAAGCCTTGGCCGCACAATTGCGCGAGCAGTTGGCCCTGGACGACCATGGCACCAGCGCAGACGGTGCCATCAGCCTGCGCCCTGTGTACTGCCTGGGCGCATGCGCCTGTTCGCCGGCCCTGGAGCTGGACGGGCAGGTGCACGCACGGCTCACCCCTGAGCGCCTGCGTGAACTGGTGAACGGTTGCCGGGAGGACGCAGCATGCTGACGGTGTACGTACCTTGTGATTCGGTAGCCCGTGCTGTGGGGGCTGACCAAGTGGTCGACGCACTGCAGCGCGAGGCCCTGCAGCGGCAGTTGCCGCTTGATGTGCAACGCACCAGCGCCCGCGGCCTGTACTGGCTGGAGCCCTTGGTTGAGTGTGACAGTGTGCAGGGCCGCGTCGGCTTTGGCCCGGTGACCCCGCAGGATGTGCCGTCGTTGTTCGACGCACTGCTTGGCGAGGCGGTTGGCCATGCGCTGGCACTCGGCCCGGTGGAAGCCATCCCCTACCTGAAAACCCAGCAACGCCTGTTGTTCGCCCGCGCTGGCATTACACGGCCACTGTCGCTGGAGGATTACCGCGCCCATGGCGGCTTTGCCGGCCTGGAAGCGGCGGTAGCGATGAAGGGCGATGACGTGGTCGCCAGCGTGCTCGACTCGGGCCTGCGCGGCCGCGGTGGCGCTGCGTTCCCGGCAGGTATCAAGTGGCGTACCGTGCGGGGCGCTGCCGGTGGGCAGAAGTATGTGGTGTGCAATGCCGACGAGGGCGACTCCGGTACCTTTGCCGACCGCATGCTGATGGAAGGCGACCCCTTCCTGCTGATCGAAGGCATGATCATCGCAGGCCTGGCCGTGGGCGCCGACAGGGGCTACATCTACGTGCGTTCCGAATACCCCGATGCCATCAGGACCCTGAACCAGGCGTTCGTGGTCGCGCGGCAGGCGGGCTACCTGGGTGCCAACGTCGCCGGCAGTGGCAAGGCGTTCGAGTTGGAGGTACGGGTAGGCGCCGGTGCGTACATCTGCGGGGAAGAAACCGCGTTGCTCGAATCCATAGAAGGCAAGCGCGGCATTGTGCGTGCCAAGCCGCCGCTGCCGGCGCTCGAGGGGTTGTTCGGCCTGCCGACGCTGGTGCACAACGTGCTCACCCTGGCCTCGGTGCCGATCATCCTGGCCAAGGGCGCGGCGTTCTACCGCGACTTCGGCATGGGGCGCTCGTTGGGGACCATGCCGTTCCAGTTGGCCGGCAATATTCGCCACGGCGGGTTGGTGGAGCGGGCCTTCGGCTTGACCCTGCGTGAGCTGGTGGAGGGTTACGGCGGCGGCACTGCCAGCGGCCGGCCGCTGAAGGCCGCGCAGGTGGGTGGCCCGCTCGGCGCCTGGGTGCCGCCCAGTCACTTCGACACGCCGCTGGACTACGAAGCGTTCGCCGCCATGGGCGCCATGCTCGGCCACGGCGGGGTGGTGGTGGCCGACGATACCCTGAACATGGCCAGCATGGCGCGGTTTGCCCTGCAGTTCTGCGCCGAAGAGTCCTGTGGCAAGTGCACCCCGTGTCGCATCGGTTCCACCCGTGGCATGGAGGTGGTAGACCGGCTGATCGCCAGCCAGGACATCACCGACCGCCACGACCACGCGCTGCTGCTGCGCGACCTGTGCGACACCATGCAGTACGGTTCGCTGTGCGCCATGGGCGGCATGACTGCCTACCCGGTGGCCAGCGCCCTCAAGTACTTCCCTGCCGATTTCGGGCTGACCCAAACGGAGGCCGCGCAATGATCAACTACTTCGACCCGGAAACCGACCTGGGTACCCCAGCCCGTGACAGCGACGTGCAGGTCAGCCTGAACATCGATGGCCGTGCCATCAGCGTGCCGGCCGGTACCTCGGTGATGCGCGCTGCGGCCATGCTGGGCACCAGCATTCCCAAACTGTGCGCCACCGACAGCCTGGAGGCGTTCGGTTCGTGCCGCATGTGCATGGTGGAAATCGAAGGCATGCGCGGCTACCCGGCCTCCTGCACCACCCCGGTCAGCGAAGGCATGGTGGTGCGCACCGAGACGCCGCGCCTGGCGGGCCTGCGGCGCAATGTGATGGAGCTGTACATTTCCGACCACCCGCTGGACTGCCTGACCTGTTCGGCCAATGGCAACTGCGAGCTGCAGACCGTGGCCGGGCAGGTCGGCTTGCGCGAGGTGCGCTATGGCTACGACGGCGCCAACCACCTGGCCGAAAAGAAGGACCTTTCCAACCCGTATTTCAACTACGAGCCCAGCAAGTGCATCGTGTGCAGCCGCTGCGTGCGGGCGTGCGAGGACATCCAGGGCACCTTTGCCCTGACCATCACCGGCCGTGGGTTCGAGTCCCGGGTGGCGGCCGCCGGTGGCGATGATTTCCTCAGTTCCGAGTGCGTGTCGTGCGGTGCCTGCGTGCAGGCCTGCCCGACGGCAACCCTGACCGAAAAGAGCCTTGTGCAGCTGGGCCAGCCGGAACGCGCGGTGATCACCACCTGCGCCTACTGCGGCGTGGGCTGCTCGTTCCGCGCCGAGATGAAAGGCGACCAGCTGGTGCGCATGGTGCCGGACAAGAACGGCGGGGCCAACCATGGCCACGCCTGCGTGAAAGGGCGTTTTGCCTGGGGTTACGCCACCCACCCGGACCGCATCACCAAGCCCATGATCCGCAAGCGCCTGGAAGACCCGTGGCAGGAAGTGAGCTGGGAAGAAGCGGTCACCTACGCCGCCAGCGAACTGCGCCGCATCCAGCTCAAATACGGGCGTGATTCAATCGGTGGCATCACCTCCAGCCGCTGCACCAACGAAGAGGCGTACCTGGTACAGAAACTGGTGCGTACGGCGTTCGGCAACAACAACGTCGACACCTGCGCGCGGGTGTGCCATTCCCCCACCGGCTATGGCCTCAAGCAGACGCTGGGGGAATCGGCGGGTACACAGAGCTTCGACTCGGTGATGAAGGCCGACGTGGTGCTGGTGATTGGAGCCAACCCAACCGATGCGCACCCGGTGTTCGGCTCGCAGCTCAAGCGCCGCTTGCGCCAGGGTGCCCGGCTGATCGTGATCGACCCACGGCGCATCGACCTGGTGGACTCGCCCCATGCCCGCGCCGAGTTGCACTTGCAACTGCGCCCAGGCACCAACGTGGCCATGCTCAACGCCCTGGCCCATGTGGTGGTCACCGAAGGCCTGCTGGCCCAGCGCTTTATCGACGCCCGTTGCGAAACCGAGGACTTCGCCCGCTGGCGCGACTTCGTCAGCCTGCCGGAAAACGCCCCTGAGGTACTGGGCCCGGTCTGTGGCGTACCCGCCGCAGAGATCCGCGCGGCCGCCCGGTTGTACGCCACCGGCGGCAACGCGGCCATCTACTATGGCCTGGGGGTGACCGAGCACAGCCAGGGCAGCACGGCGGTGATGGGGATCGCCAACCTGGCCATGGCCACCGGCAACATCGGCCGCGAAGGGGTAGGGGTGAACCCGCTGCGCGGGCAGAACAACGTGCAGGGTTCGTGCGACATGGGCTCGTTCCCCCATGAGCTGCCCGGGTACCGGCATATTTCCAACGAGAGCGTGCGCGCCGAGTTCGAGCAGGCCTGGGGCGTGACCCTGCAGCCCGACCCGGGCCTGCGTATCCCGAACATGTTCGAAGCCGCATTGGACGGTAGTTTCAAAGCGCTGTACTGCCAGGGCGAAGACATTGCCCAGAGTGACCCGAATACCCAGCACGTGACCGCAGCCTTGCTGGCCATGGAATGCGTGGTGGTACAGGACATCTTCCTCAACGAAACCGCCAAGTTCGCCCACGTGTTCCTGCCCGGCAGCTCGTTCCTTGAGAAGGACGGTACCTTTACCAATGCCGAACGGCGTATTTCGCGGGTGCGCAAGGTGATGGAGCCGTTGGCCGGCAAGGCTGACTGGGAGGCCACCGTGGCCTTGGCCAACGCACTGGGCTACCCGATGAACTACCGCCACCCGTCCGAGATCATGGACGAAATCGCCCGCCTGACGCCGTCGTTCCACCGTGTGAGCTACGCCGAGATCGAACGCCACGGCAGCTTGCAGTGGCCCTGCAACGATGCCGCGCCCGATGGCACGCCGACCATGCACATCGACCAGTTTGTGCGCGGCAAGGGCCGTTTTATGCTCACCGGGTACGTGCCTACCGACGAGAAGGTCAACGGGCGCTACCCGTTGCTGCTGACCACCGGGCGCATCCTTAGCCAGTACAACGTGGGCGCGCAGACGCGGCGCACCGGCAACGTGGCCTGGCACGACGCCGACCGCCTGGAAATCCACCCCACCGATGCCGAGAGCCGGGGTATCCAGGACGGTGACTGGGTGGGCATCGGCAGCCGGGCCGGGCAAACGGTGCTGCGCGCCCGTGTGAGCGGGCGGGTAGCGCCGGGGGTGGTGTACACCACGTTCCATTTCCCCGAGTCCGGGGCCAACGTGATCACCACCGACAACTCCGACTGGGCCACCAACTGCCCTGAATACAAGGTCACGGCGGTGGAAGTGGTGAAGGTGTTCCAACCGTCGCAGTGGCAGAAGCGTTATCAGGACTTCAGTGACGAACAGCGGCGCCTGCTGCAGGAGCGCCGCAAAGCGGAGAAAGCCGAGGTGCGCCAATGAGCAATGACAGCCTGGTGAAGATGGCCAACCAGATTGCCCATTATTTCGACAGCGAACCTAACCGGGCGCTGGCCGTGCAAGGGGTACGCCAGCACCTTCATAGCTTTTGGACACCGTCGATGCGCAGGCAATTGCTGGCGTGGATCGACGAACATGCCGGGGAGGGGCTGGACCCGAAAGTGAAGGAGGCGTTGGGCTGAAACCGGTCAGTGGGCTGCCTCCAGTAACGCACGGAGGCAGCCCACACCGTCCAGTTATGCTGAGCGTGCCAGTTGCGCCAGGTGCGCGCTGGCTTCCTCGCTTTTGAGCACCAGTACATCGCTTTCCAGCGTATCCAGCACCACCTCCGATGTATTGCCGATCAAAGCGCCATTGATACCCGTTCGGCACACCGTACCGATCACCGTCACCACGGCGTCGAGCTTTTTCTGCACGTGGGGTATCAGCACGTCCGCTGGCCCTTCGGCCACATGCAGACGGTCCTCGCTGATGTCATATTCAGCCTGGAAGGCCTTGCACGCATCCCGGTAACGCTGCTCGATGGTTTCGCTCAGCTGGAAGGCCGGGTCGGCCGCGGAGAGCATCGGCGACGGGTGGGCACTGATTACGTGCAGCTCGCCCTTTGCCAGCGCCGCAATGTCATAGCCGTGGTCGACAATGGCGGCATGCAGCCGCCGGTGGTGGTCATCCTGGTTGCCGACGTCCACCGCTGCCAGGATCTTGCCCTCGGTCCAGGGCCGCTCGCTTTTCACCATCAGCACCGCGCAGGGGCAGTGGCGCAACAGCTTCCAGTCGGTGGGGGTGAGCAGGGCGCGCTTGAGCGGGTTGTCGGGCCGGTGCTCCTTGATCACCAGCTCGCAGCCCTCGGCTTGCTGCACGTGGATGATGGTGTCATGCAGCGTGCCGCGCCAGGCCTCCTCGTGGGTAACGTTGTCGTACCCGTCATCGTGCAGTTGGCTGCTCAGCAGGCTCAGCACCGCGCTGTGTTCGTGACGCTTGTCGCACATCAGCAGGTGCAGGCGCGCGCCCGTGACGCTGGCGATCAGTTTGGCTCGGGTCAAAGCCCGGCTGTGGGCGTGCTCAGGGTCGAGCACGACGAGAATGCTGCGGACGGCTTGCATGGGCGTAGACTCCCTTCGAGATTGGCAACCGGTGCCTGACTATAGTCGGCGCTTGCCCCGCGGGCGCTTGACGTATATCAAGCATAGCCACTGACGCAGGCCGCCGCCGCCGCTATAATCGCCGGCCCTGCCTGTTCTGTGTGGTTGCCCGCTCATGTCCCTGATCCCTGAAATCGACGCCTTTCTCGGCTGCCCCACGCCAGACGCCTGGATCCAGGCGGCGCTGGCCGATCAGGACACGCTGTTGATCGACCACAAGAACTGCGAATTCAAGGCTGCCAGCACGGCCCTCAGCCTGATCGCCAAGTACAACACCCACCTGGACCTGATCAACGTGATGTCGCGCCTGGCGCGAGAGGAACTGGTGCATCACGAACAGGTGCTGCGCTTGATGAAACGCCGTGGAGTGCCCTTGCGGCCGGTGTCGGCAGGGCGCTACGCGTCTGGCCTGCGGCGCATGGTGCGGGCCCACGAACCGGTCAAGTTGGTGGATACGCTGGTGGTGGGGGCATTTATCGAAGCGCGCAGCTGTGAGCGCTTCGCGGCCCTGGTGCCGTACCTGGATGACGAGCTGGGCCGCTTTTACCACGGCCTGCTCAAGAGTGAGGCACGCCATTACCAGGGCTACCTGAAGCTGGCGCACCTTTACGGTGATGAGGCGGATATTGCTCGCCGTGTGGAGTTGGTACGCGCCGCGGAAGTGGAGCTTATCCAGTCACCCGACCAGGAGCTGCGCTTTCACAGCGGTATCCCCATGGCGCAAGCCGCCTGACGGTTGCCAGGCGGCCAGGGGGTCAGTCACGGCGGCCCAGCAACAGGCCAACCACCAGGCCAACGCCTGCCGAAATGGCAACGGTCTGCCACGGGTGCCCACCGATGTAGTCCTGGGTGGCGTCTACCATCGGCTGGGCCTTGTCACGCACGTTGCCGGCCGCTTCGCGGGCCTGGCGCAGTTTCAGGCTGACCTGGGCGCGCAGGGTTTCCGCTTCCTCGCCCACCAGGGCAGCGCTGTCGTTGAGCAGTTTTTCCGATTCTTCGATCAGCGCCTGCAACTCGCTGAATACCTGGTCCTTGATCTGATCGCTGTCGGCTGCAGCGGCATTTTTACGGGCCATGCCATGCTCCTCGTCTATGGGTTGTTAGAACAATGGATACTCGTGCGCCGTAAAAGTTGCTTCCAATCGCTGTTGGCGCGTTGGTGTAAGATAGCCGCCATTTACAGCTAGCAGGTGATCCATGAGTTTCAACCTCGCCAACATGAGCTTCGAGGAACGGGCGCAGATCGAGGCCGAGAAGGCGCGCCTGTTCGAAATGTGGCAGGCCAACCTGGGCAAGGCCAAGGGTGAAGCGGCGCGCCTGATCGCCGAGAAGCCCAGGCGCAAGGGCAAGTGGGCAGAGTGGGTGCGCAACGAGCTCGACAACATGACGCCGCCCGAGTACGGCAACATGGTCCGCAGCGAAGTCAACAAGCTGATGGCCGCAGCCAACGCCGGCCGCTAAGCCGGCATACGGGGACCTACCAGTCGGTGCCCTTGGGCAGGTCCAGCTTGCCTTCATCGGTGAAGCGTACGGTGCCCAGCGGCCCGCCGGCCAGCTTGCCGCGCAACTTGTACGGCAGCCCTTGCAGCCCGTCGAGCTTGCCCAGGCCATAGGCCTGGCGCAGGAAAGAAAACGCAGTGATGCTCACCGGTACCTCGATCACGGCTTCGCCATAACGCCCGATCTGCCCGTGCTGGTCGCTGACACCTGCGGCCAGCGGTTGGCCGTTCACTTCCAGGTTGAGGGCAACGCCGTTGTAGTCGATGGGCGTTTCGTTGGGGTTTTGCACCCGCATTTTCACGGCCATGCGCAGCTCCAGGTCTTGCCCGGGCAAAGGGTCTATGCCGATCACGCTGACATTAACCGGCTCGCGGGGCTGCAGCATGGCGCAGGCGCCAAGGGCGGTGACCATTACCAGTACCATGAACGAGCGGGTTGTACGGTAGAAGCGGGCAGTCATGAGGTGCGAACCTTGCCTGGGGAGTGCGGGCAGTGTGGCAAATGCGCGTCGGCGTTGAAAGTGACAACGTAGATGAAAGATACTGTTTCTCATTAACGCCCGATAATTCCTCCTAACGTGCAGTGGCCGAACCCATGCTGACCTCCCCCGCGCCGGGCTTGCTGGCGAGCTTCCAGGAGCACTATGACGACCTGTTGCGGTTTCTGACCCGGCGCATGAGCGACCGCCAGCGTGCTGCGGATGTGGCTCAGGAAACCTACCTGAAGCTGGTTAAAATCGACGCCCAGGCGGTTCCGGTGTTGCATGCGCGCAGCTTCATCTTCCGGGTGGCGGGCAACCTGGCGATCGATGCCTTGCGGCGAGAGCGGCGGATCGCAGCGTGCCACGATGAAGGTGAGGGCGTTGTGAACGTGGCCTGCCAGGCACCCCCGCCGGAAGCGGCGTTGCTGGCCCATGAACGCTTGCAGATTCTTGACCAGGCGCTGTTGCAACTGCCGGCCAACGCGCGTCAGGCATTGCTGTTGAACCGGGTGGAAGGGCTGACGCAACGGCAGGTAGCCCAGCGCCTGGGGGTGTCCGAAAGCATGGTGGCCAAGTATATCGGGCATGCCCTGCGCCACTGTCGGGGCTGGTTGAAGCAGGCGGGTGTGGCTGCATCCGTGGCCGCGCTGATGACAGCGCTGGTGGTTTGGCAGCAGGCGCCCGCGCTGCTGGCCGACTACCACACGGGCGTAGGTGAGCGCCGGGTCATCACCTTGGCCGATGGCACGCGGGTAACATTGAACAGCGCCAGCGCCCTTGACGTGGCCTTTGACGAGCACGAGCGGCGCGTGGTGCTGGTGGCAGGCGAGGCGCTGTTCGAGACTGCGCCCGGGGCGCGGCCTTTTGTGGTCGAAACGGCGACGCAGCCGGTGCGCGGCGATGCCGCACGCTTCAGTGTGCGCCGCGATGGCGGTGTGGTCCTGGCCCAAGGCACTGCGCAGGTCGGGGGGCAGCCTGTGGCAGTCGCCAGTGATGCCAGCACGCAAATGGCTTGGCAACGGGGCAAGCTGATCTTCAATGGCAGGCCGCTGGGCCAGGTGCTGGAAGAGCTGGAGCGTTACCGCCATGGTCGCATCGTGCTTTCAAACAGCCAGCTGGCAGCCATGGAGGTCAGCGGGGTGTTCGACCTCGATGACCCTCAGGCGTTGCTGCGCACCCTGGAACAGCGCTACGGCCTGACAGTCACCTACCTGCCATGGTTGGCGGTAGTGCGTTAAGCCGCCTGTGCGGGCTAACTGAAAAATACTTTCAATGGGGACTGCAAGTTCTTCCAGGCCAGATCGTCGTAGTGGGACTGATCAGCAACCTCTTCCCATTGACGACTTGCCTGGAAGCTCAATCGTGCATTTGAAGCCCATGCCCATCAACCGCCGCGGCGGTTACCTCCATCATGCTTTGATGTCCTGCAGCGCTGTGGCTTTGCTGGTCGGCCCGCTGCAGTTACAGGCCGCCAGCGCTGCGCAGCCTGCGCCACTGCAGGCCACACAGGTGCAGCTGAACGTCCCCGCCCAGCCCCTGGACCAGGCCCTGACGGCCTTTGCCGACCAGGCGGGTGTGCACCTGCTGTACACCACGGCCGACGTCGCTGGCCGTACCAGTGCTGCCCTGCAGGGGCAGTACGGTGTGGAGCAGGCGCTGCAAGTGCTGCTGGCAGGCAGTGGCCTGCGCTGGCAGTTCACCGATGCCGGCACCATCACCTTGCGCAAGGCTGATGCCCCGCCGCAGGCTGTGAGCCTCAAGCCCATCGAGGTCAGCGTGGCGTCGCGCACCAGCACCGCCATCGCCGAAATCCCAGGTACCGTCTGGGTGGTTGACCAGCAGCAGCTGCGCGAGCAGATCGACAGTGGCGTAAGCCTCAAGGAGGCCATCGGCAAGCTGGTCCCCGGCCTGGACCTGGCCCCGGAAGGGCGGACCAACTATGGCCAGAACATGCGCGGGCGCAACGTGCTGGTGATGATCGATGGGGTCAGCCAGAACAGCTCCCGTGGGCTGTCGCGCCAGTTCGACAGCATTTCACCCTTCAACGTCCAGCGTGTGGAAGTGCTGTCCGGCGCCAGCGCCATCTACGGGGGCGGCGCCACCGGCGGCATCATCAATATCGTGACCAAGAAGGGCGAGCCCGGGCCGGCGCGCTTCGAAACCCAGCTTGGCGCCAGCAGCGGTTTCAACAACAGCGACGACCTCGCCACCCGCTTCGCCCAGTCGGTCAGTGGCGGCAACGACCGCTTCAACGCACGGTTGGGTGTGTCCGGGGAGCAGAACGAAGCCTTCTACGACGGTGCGGGCGACCAGATCTTCATCGACAACACCCAGACCGACCTGCAGTACAACCGCACCCTGGACCTGCTGGGTACCGTGGGTATGCAGTTCAACGACCAGCAAAGCCTGGACCTGCTGGCGCAGTACTACGATTCGGGCAACCACGGCAGCACCGGTATCTGGTTCCCCAACCTCAAGTACAACGCACCGTCGGACCTGGAGGACGCCGAACTGCGCAGCGGCTATTCGTCAGACCTCAACCCGCGCACCCGGCGCCTGTTGCTCAACGCCAACTACCACCACAGCGACGTGCTGGGCCAGGACTTCTACCTGCAAGCGTCCTACCGCAAGGAAGCCGACAATTTCTACCCGTTCCCTTACTACAACCGCGGTGCGCCGACCGGTTCACGTGGGGTGTATTTTGCCGGGTCCCAGCAGAACTTCGAGGTCACCAGCCTTAAGGGGCTGTTCGCCAAACAGTGGGACACGTTGAAGCTCACCTATGGCGTGGACGTTGACCGCGAGCGGTTCAATGCCGACCAGACCACCTTTGACGCCCGCACCTCGTCCGCCACCGGTGGCCTGGACCTGGACAAGGCCGGCAAGGCGGCACGCTACCCCAGCTACCGGGTGGACGGCGTGTCGTTCTACGGGCAGCTGGACTGGCATGCCACGGACAACCTCACGTTCTCCGGCGGCGCGCGGCGTCAGCAGATGGACGTGGATGTTGGCAACTTCAAGGGGGTGCCGGGGGGCAGTAACGATTACCAGGTCAACCTGTACAACCTCGGGGCCATCTACGACTTCAAGAACGGCCACCAGCTGTGGACCAACTACGGCGAGGGTTTCGACCTGCCGGACCCGGCCAAGTATTACGGCAAGCCTGGCCTGAGCGTGGGTGACAACCCCCTGGCCGGTATCAAGAGCCGCCAGGTGGAGCTGGGCTGGCGCTACGCGGACCTGCAATGGGATGCGCAGGCGGCGCTGTATTACATCTGGTCGGACAAGATCATCAACGTCGATTCGCAAACGCTGACCATTGACGTAGAGGCCCAGAAGAGCCGTGATTTTGGTTTCGAGGGCGCGCTTACCCGTCACTTCCAGAGCGGCTGGGAGGCGGGTGGCACCTTGCACATGACCCGTTCCGAAGAAGAGGCGGCCGGTGGCGGCTGGATCAAGCGTGATGCCCGCTATGCCTCGCTGTCCAAGACCACAGCATTCGTCGGCTGGAAGGACGATGGCCGCAGCGCACGGCTGCAGGCCAACCGGGCGTTCAGCCTGAAGGACGATGCCGGGCACACGATCGACGGCTACACCACCTTCGACCTGCTGGGCAGCCAGGACACAGGCTTTGGCACCTTCAGCGCCGGTATTCAGAACCTGCTGGACAAACAGTACAGCACGGTGTGGGGGCAGCGGGCTGCGTTGTTCTATTCGCCTACCTACGGGCCGGCTTACCTGTACGACTACCAGGGGCGCGGGCGAACGTACACCTTGACCTGGAGCCTGGCGTACTGAGCACCCACCTTCGCGGCGCCTAGCGAGCTGGCGCCCGCCCCGAGCCGGTGCCCGTTCCTGCTTTCGTAGGAGCGAGCGCCAGCTCGCGATGCGCCGCAAAAGCGGCCCCCGCCACAACCGCCCCCCAGAAACATCAGGAATCATCTCCGCCCGCATTCAGCCTTTTGACCCGAACCCTTTGCGCCGTAGGCTATCAAAACCCCCAGGCGCAGCGTTTTCGTACAGGAGGTGGAGCATGAAACCCCAATTTGCCATGCTATTGCTGGGTGCAGCCCTTTGCCTGCCGGTGCAGGCAGCCCCACAACCCGGGCTGCAGCCTGTCGCAGGCAGCAACAACCCCTACAACAGCCCCATCCAGCGCGCCAACCCCAACAGCCGCCAGGGCAGCGTTCCGGCAACGCCTGCGGTACGTGGCCCTTCCACGCAGCCCGCACAACGCCCGCCCACGCTGGACAACCGCGGGATCGGTAACGGCGACAACCTGCGCCGCCAGCAGCAAGCCCCCAACCTCGAACCCACGCGGCCCCCGCGCGACAACCCGCGCGCGCCTTGAGCCCTATACCAAGCACTTGCCCTAAGGAACCCCGCATGTCCCGAGCAACCTGGCTAGTCACCCTCACCGCCGCTGCACTGTCACCGCTGCTGGCCCACGCCGCCGCGCAGCAGACGTTCAAAAGTGAAGAAGGCACGCTGACCGTAGACACCGTCGCCGATGGCTTGCGCAACCCGTGGGCGCTGGCATTTTTGCCGGGCGGCAAGGACCTGTTGGTGACCGAGCGCATGGGCAACCTGCGGGTCATCAGCGCCGAAGGCAAGGTGGGGCCGGCGATCAGCGGGGTACCGAAGGTCTGGACCGAGGGCCAGGGTGGCCTGCTGGATGTGGTGCTGTCACCCACGTTCGCCAAGGACCGCACCCTGTACCTGTCGTACGCCGAACAAGGCGATGACGGCAAGGGGGGTACGGCGGTGGGCCGTGGGCAACTGTCCGAGGACCGCGCCCGCCTGGAAAACTTCACCGTTATCTTCCGCCAGCAACCGAAGCTGTCCGAGGGCAACCACTTTGGCTCGCGCCTGGTCTTCGACCGCGACGGTTACCTGTTCATTGCCCTGGGCGAAAACAACCAGCGCCCCACCGCCCAGGACCTGGACAAGCTGCAAGGCAAGATTGTGCGCATTTTGCCGGACGGCGAGGTGCCCAAGGACAACCCCTTTGTTGGCCAGAAAAACGTACGCCCCGAGATCTGGTCCTACGGCCACCGCAACCAGCAGGGCGCAGCCCTGAACCCGTGGACGGGCAAGCTGTGGACCAACGAACACGGCCCGCGTGGCGGGGATGAAATCAATATTCCGGCGGCGGGCAAGAACTACGGCTGGCCGATCGCGACCCACGGCATCAACTATTCGATGCTGCCGATTCCGGAAGCCAAGGGCAAACATGTGGACGGCATGGTCGACCCCCACCATGTGTGGGAGAAATCCCCGGGCGTCAGTGGCATGGCGTTCTACGACAGCCCCGTGTTCACCGCCTGGGACCACAACCTGTTCATTGGCGCCCTGGCCACCGAGGAGCTGATCCGCCTCCAGCTGGACGGAGACAAGGTGGTACACGAAGAGCGTTTGCTGGGCGACCTGAAGGCGCGCATCCGTGACGTGCGCGTCGGCCCGGACGGCTACCTGTATGTGCTGACCGATGCCAAGGACGGTGCGCTGTTGAAAGTGGGGCTGGCCCGCGACAATTGACCCGTTGGCGTTGGCCGGCATCGGGCACGCGGGCGTGTACAATGCGCCATGGCCAACGACCCTCAAACCCTCTACCAGCAAGCCCTGAGCACCCAGGGCTTTGTTGCCGACCCCGCCCAGGCCCGCGCCGTTCAGGCTCTGCAGGCTTGCTTTGAGATGATCGAACGCGGCCGCGTTCCCGATGGGCTGTACCTGTGGGGGCCGGTGGGGCGTGGCAAGACCTGGCTGATGGACCAGTTTCACCGCTGCCTGCAGGTGCCCAGCCGGCGCCAGCACTTTCACCACTTCATGGCCTGGGTGCACCAGCGCCTGTTCCAGCTCAACGGCACCCCAGACCCTCTGCTCGCGCTGGCGGCCGAGCTGGCCGGCGATATCCGCGTGCTGTGCTTCGATGAATTGTTCGTCAATGACATTGCCGATGCGATCATCCTGGGGCGTTTGTTCCAAGTGTTGTTCGACCGCGGCGTGGTGATCGTCGCTACCTCCAACCAGCCGCCCGACCAGCTCTACCGAGACGGCTTCAACCGCGAGCGGTTCTTGCCGGCCATCAAGGCAATCGAGCAGCACATGCACGTCTTGTCGGTGTCGGGCGAGCAGGATCACCGCTTGCATCCGGGGGCGCAGCGGCAGCGCTATTGGGTGGTCCCCGCCGGGCAGGTCAGCCAGTTTGCGGCCCTGTTCAGCCAGCTCAGCCCGGGCGACCCCGGTACCGATCAGCCTTTGGCCATGGGCAGCAGGCGGTTGCAGGTGTTGCGTCGCAGCCAGCACGTGATCTGGTGCCCATTCGCCAACCTGTGCGAACAGCCGTTCGCGACCGGCGAGTTCATGGCCCTGTGCGATGGGTTCACGGCCATTTTGCTCTCGGGTATTCCCGCCCTGGGTGGGCAGCAGCGGGCCGGCCGTATAGCCCGCGGTACCGAAGACGGTGCTGCGCGGGTAGCGGCGGGTGACCGGGAGTTGCCGGCGTTGTCGCCCAAGGACGATGCGGTGCGCCGCTTCATCGCCCTGGTCGACGAATGCTACGACCGCCGAGTGGCCCTGTACCTGGAGGCACAGGTGCCGCTCGACCAGTTGTACACCGAGGGCTACCTGGCCTTCCCGTACCAGCGTACCCTCAGCCGGCTGAAGGAAATGCAGCTGCAACGTTTCGCCTGACGACGCCAGGCGCGGTGTTCAGCGCCCCAGCCAGTCGATCAGGGTGCGGTTGAAGCGGACAGGTTCCTCGATCTGGGGTGCATGCCCCATGCCTTCGAAGGTGATCAGCTCCCCTTGGGGAATCAGCTTGGCGACGCGTGGGCCAAGCACGTCGTACTTGCCCAGCTTCGCCTTCACGTCCGCAGGTGCGATATCGCTGCCAATGGCCGTGGTGTCCTTGTCACCGATCAGCAGCAGCGTCGGCATCTGCAGGTGCTTGAACTCGTGATACACCGGCTGGGTGAAGATCATGTCGTAGATCAGCGCTGAGTTCCATGCCACCGCTTCATGCCCGGGCCCCTGGTTGAGCCCCACCAGCATCTGCACCCAGCGCTCGTACTGCGGCTTCCAGCGCCCGGCATAGTAGGTCTTGCGCTCATAGTCGCGCACGCCTACTGCGTCCAGCTTGAGTTCGCGGGCATACCACTGGTCTACCGTGCGATAAGGCACCCCCAGGGCTTTCCAGTCTTCGAGACCGATGGGGTTGACCATGGCCAGGCGTGTGACCTGCTGTGGGTACATCAGCGCGTAGCGGGTGGCGAGCATGCCGCCGGTGGAGTGGCCAAGCACGGCGCTCTGCTGGATGCCGAGGTGCTGCAGCAATGCATGGGTGTTGTCGGCCAGTTGCTGGAAACTGTACTGGTAGTGCGCGGGCTTGCTGGAGGTACAGAAGCCGACCTGGTCGGGCGCGATCACCCGGTAGCCTGCCTTGCTCAGGGCATCGATGGTGGTTTCCCAGGTGGCGGCGCAGAAGTTCTTGCCGTGCATCAGCACGACGCTGCGGCCGTTGGCCTGGCCTTGCGCGGGTACGTCCATGTACCCCATCTGCAGCACCTGGCGCTGGGATTCGAATTCGAAGTGCTTGAGCGGGTGAGGGTAGGTGAACCCTTCGAGCTGGGCACCGTAGGTGGGCGATTCAGCGGCAATGGCCGAACTGCCGGCCAGGCAGGTCAGGGCCAGGGCGGTTGCGCGCAGCATGTGGCACTCCATGTCAGATCACGTAGGAAACGGCGACTGTACCAGCCGTTGGACACGGCGTAGTCGAGAAGGTGTTACCAAGCGTGAAACCAGCCCAGGGTGAGCATGACCAGCACGGCGTAGCGGCCGGCCTTGGCCAGTGTGACCAGCAGCAGGAAGCGCCACAGCGGTTCACCCATGATCCCGGCAATCAATGTGAGCGGGTCGCCGATCACCGGCACCCAGCTGAGCAGCAACGACCAGGGCCCCCAACGCTGGTAGCGGCGCTGCGCACGCGCCAATTGCGCGGGGCTGAAGGGGAACCAGCGCTTGTCGCGCAGGCGCTCGATGGCGCGCCCCAGCAGCCAGTTCACCACCGAACCCAACACATTGCCCAAGGTGGCGACCAGCAGCAGGGTTACCCAGGCTTCGGGCTGGCGCAGCAGCAAGCCCACCAGCACGGCCTCTGACTGCAGCGGCAGCAGGGTAGCGGCGCCAAAGGCGCTGAGAAACAGCGCCCACAGGCTGAACATCAGTAGCGGGCGACCACGGTGTCCTCGCCTTGCTGGGTGACCCCGATCACCTCATAGGCGTCCTTGCGCTCACCCATTTCCATGCCGGGTGACCCCACAGGCATGCCCGGCACTGCAACCCCCTTGAGGTCACTGCGCCCGGCCAGCAGGCGCACCTGTTCGGCGGGCACATGGCCTTCGACGAACTTGCCGTTGATCACGCCGGTGTGGCACGAGGCCAGGCGTGGCGCCACACCGAGGCGCTGTTTCACTGCGCTCATGTTCGGTTCAACGTGGTCATTCACGGTGAAGCCGTTTTCCTGCAGGTGGCTGATCCAGGCCTTGCAGCAGCCACAGTTCGGGTCGCGGTAGACATCAAGGGTGTCGGCGGCCTGGGCGATGCCGGAGGCGGCCAGCAGGCCCAGCGTGAGCAGGTGTTTGCGCAGCATGATCAAAGCTCCTTGAGTGACGCGGGCGAAATACCGCCGACCGGGCCGGCAGCATAACGCAAGCGCGGTGGCGGGGCAGCTTGCGATGCATGTTCGCCCGCAGCGCCTGTCAGCCTGCTGACGCATTCATTACAGCTTTGTCAGCTGGCAGCTTCGTCATCGGCAAGGTCACGCATCAGCAGGCCGTGCTCGAGCGCGACCTGTTCCGGAATCGGCAGGTACACCACGTGGCCGTCACCCGGCGCCACTGCAATGGCCTGCTGCTGGCGATTGCACATCTGGTGCAGGTCGAAGTGATAGTTGCCGCGTGGCGTCATCAGCTCCAGATGATCACCCACGGCAAAGCGGTTCTTGACCTTGACTTCGGCTAGGCCGTCGATGCGCTGCCCGGTCAGCTCGCCCACGAACTGCTGGCGGTCGGACACTGAGTTGCCGCGCTGGTAGTTCTGGTATTCGTCGTGCACGTGGCGGCGCAGGAAGCCCTCGGTGTAACCGCGCTGCGCCAGCGATTCAAGGTTGCCCATCAACGCACGGTCGAAGGGGCGCCCGTTCACGGCGTCATCAATGGCCTTGCGGTAGGACTGCACCGCACGGGCGCAGTAGAAGTGCGACTTGGTGCGGCCCTCGATCTTCAGCGAGTGCACACCCATGCCGGCCAGGCGCTCGACGTGCTGGATGGCACGCAGGTCCTTGGCGTTCATGATGTAGGTGCCATGCTCGTCTTCGAACGCTGGCATTTCGGTGCCCGGGCGGTTGCTCTCCTGCAGCAGGAACACCTGGTCGGTGGGCGCGCCCAGGCCCAGCGTGGGTTGCACTTCGCGCACGATGTCGCCGGTCGCGTTTTCGCTGGCGGGTTTCACGTCGTACTGCCAGCGGCAGGCGTTGGTGCAGGTACCTTGGTTGGCATCGCGCTTGTTCAGGTAGCCAGACAGCAGGCACCGGCCAGAGTAGGCCATGCACAGGGCGCCATGCACAAACACCTCCAGCTCCATGTCGGGCACCTGCTGGCGGATCTCGGCGATTTCTTCGAGCGAGAGTTCCCGCGAGAGGATCACCCGGGTAAGCCCCAGCGACTGCCAGAACTGCACGCTGGCCCAGTTGACGGTGTTGGCCTGCACCGACAGGTGCACCGGCATGTGCGGGAAGTGCTGGCGCACCAGCATGATCAAGCCGGGGTCGGACATGATCAACGCGTCGGGGGCCATGGCAATCACCGGTGCCAGGTCCTTGAGGAAGGTCTTGAGCTTGGCGTTGTGCGGGGCGATGTTGACCACGACGTAGAAGCGCTTGCCCAAGGCATGGGCCTCCTGGATGCCCAGGGCGAGGTTGGCGTGGTCGAACTCGTTGTTGCGCACCCGCAAGCTGTAGCGTGGCTGGCCCGCGTAGACCGCGTCGGCGCCATAGGCGAACGCATAGCGCATGGTCTTGAGGGTACCGGCTGGAGCCAGCAGTTCGGGCTTGGCAGTGGGGGTCATGGGCGCACCGGGTAAAGGGCGCGGATGCTAGCGCCTGGCGCGGGGTAGGTTATTGATCTGAATCAAGTGAACAACGGCACTTTTGGCGGTGCCGCGCGCACTAATATGCCAGTAACCCTCCGAGGACCGGAAATGAACGAAACCGCTTTGCAGAACAAAGCCCTGGCAGTGCTCCTGGCGCTGGTGACCATCGCCTTCGTGTGGATCTTGCTGCCCTACTACGGCGCCATCTTCTGGGCGGTGATTCTTGGCATCCTGTTTGCGCCTTTACAGCGCAACCTGTTGATCCGCTTTGGGCGGCGGCGCAACGTGGCCGCCGGCGTGACCACGCTGATCTGCCTGCTGGTGGCGGTACTGCCGGTCATCGTCACCAGCGGCCTGCTGGTGCAGGAAGGCGCGTCGCTGTACCAGCGTATCCAGAGCGGGCAGCTGGACATTGCCGGGTACGTCGCGCGGGGCAAGGAGATGCTGCCGGCCTTCGCCCAGACGGGCCTGGACAACATGGGCATGGGCAACCTGGGGGCCTTGCGCGACAAGATCACCACCTGGGCCTCGGAGGGCAGCCAGATTCTCGCCAGCCAGGCGTTCAGCTTCGGCCAGGGCACGTTCGATTTCGTGGTGGGCTTCGGCATCATGATGTACCTGCTGTTCTTCTTCCTGCGCGAAGGCGCCGAGGTGGCTCGGCGCGTACGCATGGCGGTGCCGCTGCCTGAGCACCAGAAGCGCCGCCTGCAGCTGAAGTTCAAGCGTGTGGTGCGTGCCACGGTCAAGGGCAACGTGCTGGTGGCGATTACCCAGGGCGCGCTGGGTGGCTTCATCTTTTGGGTACTGGGTATTCCCAGTGCGCTGGTGTGGGCGGTGATGATGGCGTTCCTGTCGTTGCTGCCTGCCGTGGGCGCGGGCATCGTCTGGGGCCCGGTGGCGATCTACTTCCTGATGACCGGTGCGATCCTTCAGGGGGTGATATTGACCGCCTTCGGGGTATTGGTAATCGGCCTGGTGGACAACCTGTTGCGGCCGATTCTGGTGGGCAAGGACACGCGCATGCCAGACTACCTGATCCTGGTATCTACCCTGGGTGGGCTGTCGGTGTTCGGGCTCAATGGCTTCGTGATCGGGCCATTGATCGCGGCGCTGTTCATCTCCAGCTGGGCGATTTTCGTGTCCAACAAGCCGCAGGTGCAGTTACCCCAGTAGCCTTCACCCCAGGCTGCCGAGCAGGGCATTGGCCTGCGCCGTCTGGGGCATTTCGCCGGCTGCCAGGCGGCGGTTGATGTCATTCACCACGGCCGGCAGCCCGTTGAGCGTATCGACCAGGTAGTGGGGTTGCGCGCCTTCGAACAGGGCCGCGATACGCATGCGCTGGTGCTGCAGTTGTTCGCTGGTCAGTGCCTGGTAGCCCTCCCAGGTCAGGCCCAGGGCGTTGCCTGAGCACATCAGGGCGACGGTCCACATGCCGGCACGCCGCCCTTCCAGAATACCCGGCAGCGTGTCGTCGACCTTGACGCACGCTGCAACGTCCTCGATGCCCAGCGCGATCACGTTGGCCAGCGCTTGTGCCGGCCAGGGGCGGCCATTGGGCGTTTCATCCGTGGCTACCACGTGGTCGGCCACGTAACCGCTGCTGGCAGCCAGCGCGACCACCTTGTCCATCACGCGCTTGGGGTAGCCAGAGCATGAGCCGATCTTGAGGCCGTTCGCGCGCAGGCGCCTCAGGGTCTGCAGTGCGCCGGGAACCAACGCCGAGTGCAGTGCGATCTTGTCGATCTGCAGGGGCATGAAGCGTTGGTAGATGGCCGTGACGTCTTCATCAGTAGGCAGCCGGCCAAAGGCCTGGTGATACCGTGAGGCGATGGTTGGCACGTTGCACAACGTGCGGATGTGGTCCCATTTGCCCATGCCCATCGGGCCGCGGGCTTCTTCCAGTGTGAGGCTGACGCCGAATTCGGCGAAGGCCTCGACAAAAATCTGGGTAGGGGCAAAAGAACCGAAGTCGACTACGGTGCCGGCCCAGTCGAGGATGGCGGCTTGTAATTGCGCAGGGTTGCTGTAGTTCATGGGTGCTGTTTCCTAAAAGCCGATGGGGTCAGATGTGCCGGATGTGCAGGTCGCGAAGTACCTCTGCCACGGCGTTCACTGCTGCCTGCATGCGGTCCTGCGCCACCGCGCCGATGCAGCCGACGCGGAAGGTGTCCACCTCGGTCAGCTTGCCTGGGTAGAGAATGAAGCCCTTGGCCTTGACCCCTTCGTAGAAGTCCTTGAAGCGATAGCGGGCATCGCGCGGCGCATGGAAGGTGACGATGATCGGTGCCTGGACTTCGGCGGGCAAAAAGCGGCGCAGCCCCAGTTCAGCCATGCCTTGCAGCAGGCGTTCGCAGTTTTCGGTATAGCGGCGCGCCCGTGCGGGCAGGCCGCCTTGCTCGGCATATTGCTGCAGGGCTTCGTGCAGGGCAGCTACCACGTGGGTGGGAGGTGTAAAGCGCCATTGGCCGGTGCTGGCCATGTAGGCCTGCTGGTCGCAGAGGTCCAGCGCCAGCGAGTGGGCATTGCCAGTCGCCGCCGCCAGGGCGTGCTTCTGGGCGAGCACGAACGCCATGCCTGGCACCCCCTCCAGGCATTTTCCCGAGGCGGCGATCAGCGCTTCGAAGGGTGTGCTGCTGGCGTCTATCGGGATGGCGCCGAACGAGCTCATGGCATCGATGATCAGGCGCTTGCCATGCCTGCTCACCACCTGTGCGATCAGCTCCAGCGGGTTGCGGATGCCGGTGCTGGTTTCGCAGTGAACCAGAACCACATGGGTGACATCGGCGTGCTCAGTGAGCAGCCGATCGACCTGCGCGGCGCTTACAGCCTGGTCTTCGGCGGTTTCGAACGGTAGGCAGGTGCGCCCGAGTATCCGGCAGATGTTGGCGATGCGGCGGCCGTAGGCGCCATTGATCAGCACCAGCACCTTGCCTGCGCGGGGTACCAGGGTACCGATGGCCGCTTCTACCGCGAACGTGCCGCTGCCTTGCAGCGGTACGCAGTGATGGGTGGCGTTGGCGCTGGCGATGGTCAACAGTTGTTCGCACACGCGGTGGGTGATGCGGTTGAAATCCTCGTCCCAGGAGCCCCAGTCGACCAGCATGGCCTGGCGGGTGCGCAGGGACGTGGTGAGGGGGCCGGGGGTCAAAAGAGTGGGTGCGGTGCTCATGGGGGATGCCTCGTCAGCAGTGGCCGTGGTTGCGGCATGAGGTTGCAATCGGTGCGGCCATCAATCAAATTGCTTGTTCCGATGCCAGCCATAAGCCAGGCCGATACCCATGAATTTGTTTCAGCTCCGCGCGTTCGACGCCGTGGCCCGCGAGGGCAGCTTCACCCGTGCAGCTGCGCGCCTGTTCATCAGCCAGCCGGCCGTTACCGGGCATGTGAAGGCACTGGAAGAGCACTACCAGGTCACGTTGTTGCGCCGCACTGCCAGGCGGGTGGAACTGACCGAAGCGGGCGTGCGGCTGGCAGCCGTGACACGCGCTATGTTCGGCCTGGCCGACGAGGCGAAGGCCATGCTCGAAGCCAACCAGCAATTGCTGAGTGGGCGCCTGGAGGTGGCTGCCGACAGCCCGCACCGCGTCATGCCGATTCTGGCGCAGCTGCGCCAGGCTCACCCGGGTGTCACCGTCAGCCTGCGCCTGGGCAATGCGCGTGAAACCCTGGCGGCCTTGCTCAGCGAGCACGTCGATGTGGCAGTGCTCACAGACACCGAGCCGCACAAGGCGCTCTACCTCCAACTGCTGTGCCAGTCCCGTATCTGCGCCCTGCTGCCGGCCGGCCACACCTGGGCTGCGAGCGCTGGCGACCTGCCGCTCAGCAGGCTCGATCAGCAGGCCATGGTGCTGCGCGAGCAGGGTTCCACTACCCGCCGCACCTTCGACGAGGCTTGCGCCGCGGCGCGGCTACAACCGCGTGTGCTGCTGGAATTGGGCAGCCGGGAAGCCGTGGTCGAGGCAGTGGCCGCCAAGCTGGGCATCGGTATCGTTTCGTCCACCGAAGCCCCCCACGACCCGCGCGTGGTGGTGCGCCCGTTGAGCGGTGCAGCGCTGGTCAACCAGCATTGGGTGGGCTGCCTGGAGCGGCGGCGTGGGCTGCGTTTGATCCAAGGCTTCATGGATGTAGCGCAGGCACAGCGGGCGGGCTAGGAGGCGCTTCCGCCTGCCCAGGTTGTGGCGGATGGGCAAAGGTGCCGGGCTATCAACCATCTGGAGCCCACCATGGCCAACCCTGCCGCCACCACCGATCACATCGACGGCTTCATTGCCGAACACCTGCCCGACTGGTTGCACGCTGCCTCGGTCGAGCAGATCGTCGCCCTGCGTACACGTTTCGAGGAGCACCGTGTCATCGAGCAGCGCCTGCAGACGGTCTTCAACCGCCTGGTCTCACCGGAACACTTCGCCCGGGCAGCACTGACCGAAATGCTCGAGCAGACATTCAAGCTCAAGCTCGACCTTGCCCACACCTTGTGGCGCGAGCGCTGGGAAAACTACAGCTTCATGGGGGGCGAGTCGCTGCGCAACCATGATACCTACGACCCGGCGATGAGCCACTTGATGCAGAACTTCCCGTCAGGCGCCAGCTTCAATTCCAAAACTGGCCTGGTCTCTGTCGCCCATCGCACTGCCGCCAACCCGCCGGAGGTACTTGTAGACACTGCGAAGCTAGCCGTGGCGTGTCGCAAAGCGGATGTGGGCAAGCGCTACCAGCAGTACCTCGACGGCTTTCTGGATAACTCGGTTACCACATTCATGGCGCAGGACCAGCGCAAGCGCCTGGCCCTGGCAGTGGAGCTGGCAGGGTTGCAGCAAGGCATCGATGAAGCGGATGTCGCCAACCTCGAACACACGCTTGGCGAACTGCCCGTCGCCAACGCCAAGCACCCCGCAGTCTTGGTCAAGCACCTGTATGTGCTTGGACATGCCATGCTCAATGGCCTGCTGATCGAGCTGTCGGACGCGGGCGCCCCCGAGCATGCCCGCCCCACGGCAGGCTTGCTGCTCTACCTGCCGCATCTGCCACTGCAACGGTTTGCCGACTTGGGCGCCTTGAACGCGCACATGGCCACGCTGCTGAGCAACCCCCACAACTATCCGGTACTGCTCGCCCAGGTTGCGTTGAGCGAGCGGGTTGCATTCGAGGGGCTGCTGAAAAAGCGCCTGAGTGATCCCGTGCCAGACCTGGAAGTCGCCGGCAAGCCAGCGGGTACGCCGTTGTTCAGTGAACTGGCCGGCCTGCATGTTCAGCGCATCAAGGATGATGCCCGGTTCATGCTGGTGCCGGTAGCGGATGTGGATGCGCAGCAACGGCTTCATCGCCTGCAAACCCTGGAAGCGGTTGGCCTGAACCTGCTGCAGATGGCCTCGATGTTCGTGCCGCAACTGGGCACTCTGATGCTCGCGGCGACGGTTGGGCAGGTGATCGAGGAGGTCTACCAAGGGGTGAACGACTGGTCTCGCGGCCATCAGCACGAGGCCTTGGAGCATATGCTGGGCGTGGCCGAGGTGGTGGCGGTCAACGCATTGGGCGCAGCGGGGGGGCACGCGGTCGCTCGCTCGTTCAAACGCAGCGCGTTCGTCGATGAACTGGTACCGGTCGAGCCCAATGCTGAAACGGCAAACCTGTGGTCGCAAGACATCAAGCCGTTCAGGGCGGCACAGGTGCCCAGCCGGGCTTTGCGTGGGCGTGACGGGCTGTTCCACTACGGTGACCGGCGCTGGTGGCTGAACGAGGGCCACTACCACGAGGTTCACAGGGACCCGCTCTCGCGCCAGTGGCGGCTGTTGCGCACTGACAGGCAAAAAGGTTTTGCGCCCACCCTGCAATGGAATGGGGAGTACGGTTGGCGCCTGTCGTGGCAACACCCTCAGGAGTGGCATGGTCAGGCAGCGCTGCTGGGGCGCTTGTGGCCGATCTCCCACGATTTCGATGCCGAGCGGATCAGCCAGGTGCTGAGCATTGCTGACGTCGATGAACCCGCACTGCGTCGACTGGTCAGTGAGCAGCGTGTCATGTCTGTGCCTTTGCGCGATACCTTGGAGCGTTTTGCTGCCGACCGGCGCATCGACGAATTCTTCCGTTCCCTGCAGGTTGGCCAGGAGGTGCCTGACACACAGCTGCTGCAATGGTGCTCCGAGCAATTGGCCACCCTCCCGTCGACCCAGGATGCCAAGGTGCAGGCGATTCGCCGGCAGGCGCCGCCGCTACGTGAAAAACTGATGTTGCACCTGACCGACAAAGGCCAGGGCACGGCGGGCATGGACGTCATCCAGCGGGATTTCCCCGGTTTGCCACGTGCTTATGCCGCCGATCTGCTGCTCAATGCCAGTGCTGACCAGCAGGTACGCCTGAGCGCCACCGGTCGGTTGGACCTGGCCATGGCGGAGGCTGCCCGCCTGGCCCTGCAAAACGCCAGAGTGTGTCGAGCATTGCAAGGGCTTTATCTGAACAACGCGTACCATCCAGACACGGCGTCGCTGGTGTTCGCATTGCTGAGAAAGAGCCCGGGCTGGCCGCAGCAGGTCAACGTTCAGGTGCGCGAGGGGGGCGCGGGTGGGCGGTTGATCGCCGAGCTTTACCCGTCTGATTCGGCGAACCCGCCCAAGGTGCTGGTATGGGGTGAGGGCAAGATGATGGTGCATCAGAACGGTCAGCCACTGGAACTTGGCCAGGGCAGCAGTGGGGGCTTGCTCGAGACGCTTTTGGACTGCCTGCCTGCAGCGGACAAGACCCGCTTGGGCTGGGCGGGCGAGGGCGGTGTGGCTGCGCTGCGTGACAGCTTGCAGCAGCGCCTGCCGACGGACCGCGCTGCACTGCGTCGTCTGATGGGTATCGAAGCGATCAAGCCCACATTCCGCTCCCCCGACCGGCTGCCCGATCGGCGCTTCGGGTACTTGCTCAGTGGCCGGGGCACGGGCAACCACCTCGCCGAGCGTACCCTGCAGGACCGTGTGCGCAGCCTTTACCCAGGCTTCAGCGAGCGCCAGCTGGAACTTTTTCTGAATGTGCTTGATGAGCAACCAGGCTCGCCCTTTACGGTTTTGCTGGACCTGGAGCGTGAATACGCACAACTCGACCAGGCGCTGGACCGGTGGACGGTCGACACGGCGGGCGCTGCCAGGCGCCCACAGCGGCGCATGGTCGCCGATGAGCTGCGCCGGTGCTGGCGCTTCCAGGGCCTGGCAGGCAGACGCCAACCCAATGGCGACCCGGGCATGGTCCTGGTGCTTTCCGGGATAGGCGCCGGAGATCTACCGGACCTGAGCGGGCAAGGGGGCCTCACTCATGTCAGTGAACTCAGCCTGGCGAACATGCAGCTGAGCGAAGTGCCGGCCGGGTTCATGTATCCATTTCGCAACGTGCGTGCGCTGAACGTGGACAACAATGCCCTGACCACATTGCCGCAAGCACTCAGCCGGCTGTTGCATCTGCAGGAGCTGATGCTTTCACGTAACAACCTGCATCTGGATGCCTCACATTTCGAGGTGCTGGCAGGTATGTCCAGGTTGAGTGTGCTGGATCTCAGCGAGAACCCCCTGGGCAGCTTCGGGCTGGCGCTGGACCGTTTGCCGCGCCTACGACAGCTGGGGCTGAGGGGGGCAGGCCTGACGGAGGTCCCGTCGCACCTGGAACACGCTGTATCGCTTGAGTACGTCGACCTGCGTGACAACCATATCACTGAGCTGCCGGCCTCGCTGAATGCGCAGCGGGCACAGTGGCGGCAACGAATCGCCCTGGCGGGCAACCCTTTGCCGGACATTTATCGAGACCTGTGGATCGATGCAAGCCGCACCTCCGACAGCGAAGCCAGCAGCGATGGGGATGCGTTTCACCTGAGCCGCTGGATGGAGCACCTTGACGCCGAGGCGCGAGCCCTGCGAACGGCCCAGTGGAACCGCCTGCTGACCGAGCCTGGCAGTGGTGATTTCTTTACCTTGGTGGGTGAGCTCACAGACACCAGCGACTTCCGCCTGGCACGTGGAGACCTGGAAGCGCGACTGTGGGCGATGTTTGACACAATCGAGCAGCACACCGGCCTGCGTGAGCAGACCTTTACCCTGGCCAGCGAGCCGCGCACATGTGTGGACAGCGTGATCTCAAGCTTCGGGCTGCTGGAGGTGAGGTTGCTGAGCGCGGCAGTGGAAGGGGCCGCTGGCGGTGATGCCGAGGGAGAGCTGCTGAGCCTTGCCCGGCGTTTTTTCCGTCTTGACCAGGTCGAGGCGTATGCAAGGCAGGCGATGAGCCAGCGCGAAACCGGCGGGGAAAATGTCGACCAGATCGAGGTCAGCCTGGCCTACCGGGTAGGGTTGGCCAGCAAACTGGACTTGCCGGGGCAGGCGCGGACCATGGAGTTCGAGTCTACCGCGGGTGTTAGCGAGCAGGATCTTGATGCTGCCGAGGCCCATGTGCGCCAGGCCGAGGCGAGCGATCAGCTGGTAACGGACATCAGCGAGCGAGGCTTCTGGAGCGATCACTTGCAGGCGCGCCATGGCGCTGTGTTCGAAGCAATCCGCGAGCCCTTCGCCGAACAGATGGAACGCTTGTACGCCGACCGGCAAAGCATGATCGATGCCGTATACGATCGCCGCGCCAAAGCCATTGCCAAGGCCTGTGACAGTGCAGTCAAGGCCAAGATGCTGGAGCTTACCCGCCAGGCCTTGGCCAGGCAGGCCGAGGCTTCGTTGGGCTGATGTGATGTGCGCGATACCGTTGGCGAGCCTGCTGCGGCCCACCACCGGTTCTCGCGCCAGGGTGGTGTTTTTTCGCCGTCGCTTTAAGATGGCTGGCATCGAGCAATCTGGGCAAGCGATGAGCGACAAAGACACCATTTCCATGCAACTGGTGCGTGAGGCGCTGCTGCAGGCCTGCCCGCAAGGTTGCCCGGTTGCGGGGCTGCTGAGCAAAGCCGGGATTGACCCGCAGTTGCTGCATGAAGCGAATGCACGGGTGCCGTCGACGGCCTATGCGCGCCTGTGGCGCCTGTTGGCACGACGCTGTAACGACGAGTTCTTTGCGATGGACCCGCGCGGCCTGCGCAGCGGTAGCCTGGCGTTTTTGTGCCGGGCGAGCATGGCCCAGCCCACCGTCGAGGCAGGGCTGGACACAGCCCTGGCCTTTCTCACGCTGATGCTCGAGGACCTGCAGCCAAGCCTGGTTCGCCAGCACAGCCTGGCCGAAATCGTCATCAACGAGCCCCGTGATGAGCCGCGCAGGGCCTTCACCTACTTTACCTTCTGGATGATCGTGCACGGTGTGGCCTGCTGGCTGGCAGGGCGACGCATCCCTATTCTGGCCATTGAGCTGCGCTGTGCCGAGCCCCCGTTCTGCGACGATTACCGGGTCATGTTTTCTGAAAACCTGCAGTTCGGGCGCCCGCGAACGCGCATGATCATTGCCGCAGACTGCCTGGCCCAGCCCATACGGCGAAGCGAAAGCGAGCTGCAGCGGTTTCTTGCGCAGGCGCCTGGCAACATTCTGGTCAAATACCGGGACCCTGCCAGCCTGGCTAACCGGGTACGCCACGGCTTGCTGGCCAGGCACCCGTCTTCATGGCCAGATGCTGATGAACTGGCGCGGCAACTGTGCCTGTCTGCCTCAACGCTTCGTCGCCGGTTGGCGGACGAAGGCCATAGTTACCAGGGGCTGAAGGACAGCGTGCGGCGGCAACTGGCAATCGCCTGGCTGGCCGAAGGGCAGTTGGACATGTTCGAAATTGCGGCGCGGCTAGGCTTCGCGGATGCCAGCTCGTTCTATAAGGCGTTTCGCAAGTGGTTTGGTTGCAACCCAGGGCATTACCGCAGCCTTGTGCTGGGTAATGACGAGGTGAGTGAGGGGGTGTTTCCTGCTGCCGGTCAGTAGGTAATGGCGACAGAGTCGGGTGGTCAGCCCTCTTTCTGGACCAAGCCCCATGACCGACAGCGCAACGCCCCCGCTCTCCACTGCACAGCGCAACGCCAAGATGGCACGTGCTGCCCATGATTTCATCGGCGCCCGCTTGCCCGCATGGCTGAAGCAGGCATCGCCAGCCCAGATCAACCGCCTGCGCGATCGTTTCAAAGCGCATCACGCCAGCCAGGCGCACGTACGCTCTGCCACACGCCGATTGATTCCGTTGCAAAGCTTTGCCCAGCTGCACATGCAACGCCTGGTCGAGGGCCTGCCGGGCAGCCCGGGCCTGGAAAAACTGCAGTGGCTCGAAATCCGTCGCAGGTTCGCGGTGCCACCGGGTGTCGCCCTGCCGGTGCAAGCGGTCATCGAGTGGCGGGAACCTGCGGTGTTGCGGTTGATGCAGAATTTCGAAGACAAGGCCAGTTTTTATCAGGGCAGTGGCTTGGTGATGGAAGGCGAGAGTACCCCGCTTTCCGGGGATACCGAGGCCTTGGTGCTGGCCTGCCGCAGGCTGGATGCTGGTGAGCTTTATCAACGCCTGCTGACGCAGGTGTTTACCGAGCAGACCTGTGAAGCGTTGGCCCAGGACAAACGTGCAGCCCTGAGCCTGGCGACCGAAATTGCCGCACTGCGCGGTGACCTTACCGCGCCTCAGCAGCTTGCACTGGCGCACATCGCCAGCAGCGATGCGGGCAGCCTGGACCTTCATGGGTATCCAGGCCTGTTCAGTGTGCTGGGGCACACCTTGGCCGATGCCTTGCTGATCCAGCTGCGCGATGCACGCGGTAACGACCAGGGGCTGGTCTTGTACCTGCCCAGCGATCCCACGCAGGCCTTGCGCTACTTCACCTCTGCTGCACGGATGAACGCCGTGTTGGCCGATGCCTTGCGCGAGCCGGGGTACCGTAGCTATCTCAGCCAGTTGGTAGCGGTGCAGGACCGCGCCGCATTTTTGCAGTTGCTGGGTAAGCGGCTGGCCGACCCCGTGCCAGACCTGGCGCTGGAGGGCGTGCCCCAGGTCGGGGACATTTTCAGCATGCTGGTCACGCAGCAGGTACAACGGGTAAAGGACGATGCCCGGCTACTACTGGTGCCCACCTCGCTGGTCGATCAACAGGCGTCGGCAAGGTTGCGCGAGCAGTGGGTATCTGTCGGCCTGGGCCTCGCCAACCTGGCAGGGCTGTTCATCCCACTGGTCGGGGCCATGTTGCTGGGGCAACTGGTGGTTCAGACGCTTGTTGAGGTTTTCGAGGGCGCAGCCGACTGGTACCACGGGCACCAGCATGAGGCACTGGAACACATGTTGGGCGTAGCAGAAACGTTGGCGGTGACGGCAGCGGTTGCAGCAGGCGTCAACATCACGGCCCGCGGTTTCGCCGCCAGTGAATTTGTTGAAGGCTTGGAACCGGTTGTGCTCGGTGACGGCCGCAAGCGGCTGTGGGCCAATGACCTGAAGCCTTATGCGCTGACGCCCGAGTATCCTCAACTGTCTGCGGATGGGCTGTACCGGGATCAGGGGCACAGGTTGCTTCGCGTCGGCCAGCACTACTATCCCGTGCACCGCCCGCAAGGCGATGGCCCTTGGCGTGTTTGCCACCCTCGACGCCCAGGCGGCTATGGGCCGAGCATCGAGGCATTTGGCAGCCGCAGTTGGCGATTGACCGATACACGCCCGCTTGAGCAGCCGAACCCTCGGGAGTTGCTCAACAGCCTGTGGCCCTTGCACAGCCCGCTGGATGAAACGGACGCCTCCCGCGTTCTGCGTGCAGCAGGTGTCGACATGGATGAGCTGCGCGGTCTGCAGGTGGAGTGCCGGGATACGCCTGCAAACTTGCACGATACCCTGCTGCGGTTTAGCGCTGACAGGCGTATCGGCAATTTCTTCGCGGGGCTGCAGGCAGGTTCGATACCCCGCGATGATGCTCAGGTTCTAGCGTGGTGTATCAACGAGCGCGGCATATCGCTGGAGGCCGATGCCCGTGATGAACTGCTGGCCGCGGCACCTCGGCTGCGCAGGCGTCTGTTCGATCATTTGTGCCGCCAGGAGGCTGACGGCGACCCACTGCTGGCGGTGATGGCGCAAGACTTGCCAGGGCTGCCCGTAACCTATGCCAAGGCATTGGCCCACGAAATGGGCGCCGCTGAAAGGCAGCTTGCGTTGGCCGAAGGCAAGTTGCCATTGCATAGCCTGCGGCAGGGCGCAGCGCTGTTGCGCGTGGCTCGGCTGAATCGCGCTGTCTGCGGCTTGTATCTCGATCATGCCTATTGCGATGAGGCCGGTGAGCTTGTGTTCGCATTGTTGGCCCGGCAGGAAGGTTGGCCGCCCCGATACCTGGAACTCTGGAGCATGGATGATCCAGGGCGTCGCATCGCTGCGCTGGGCGAGCGCAAGGGGAATGCAGCTGTGCTGAGGGTGGTACACCGGGATGGGCTTTTCCAGTTACGCGAAGAGGCGGCCCCAGGCTATGGTGCGTTGGTGCATGAGTCGGGCAGCCTGTTCGAGTGCCTGGTGGCGGTGTTGACGCCTGCGCAATCAGAAGGCCTGGGGCTTGCGGGCATCCAGCCGGTCACGGCGTTGCGCAAGCAGTTGATCAAGCACCTTCCGGCCAGCCACGACGGGATCGCCCGCGTGCTCGGGTGGGCGCCCCAGGCCCGCTGGTTCAACCCTGGTCGGCGCATGCCCGACGGCCGTGTCGGCTACCCATTAAGTGGGCGCCTGCCTCGGTACCCAAGCCCCCAGCGCGTACTGCGCGAGCGTTTACGTAATCTGTACCCAGGGTTGGATGACACCCAGATCGATGAGCAACTGAACCGCTTGCTGGAAGGGCAGCGCTCTGTCTACGACGCTTTGCTTGAGCTGGAGGAGGACTTTGCCGACCTTGAACGGCATCTGAACCGATGGGCCAGCTTCGAGTTCGACCCTGCACGCCAGGCTGTGCGCCAGCAGGTGGTGGCGCGGCTGCGCCGGGCATGGCGGCTGCAAGGGGAACCCTGGGGCAACGACGGGCAGGGCCAGCGGCTGAGCCTGATCAACCTGAACCTGGCCAGCCTGCCGGAGTTGCCTGGGCACATCGATTTCCCCCAGATCAGGGCGCTGGTGATCCGCGACGTACCGATCACCCATGTGCCTACAGATTTTCTTCGTGCATTCAGTGGCCTGCGTGAGCTGACCCTTTCCAACAACCGCCTGCTGCAGGTACCGGTCGGCCTCGCTTACCTTGTAGAGCTACGCTCACTGCGCCTGGGGCACAACCGTATTCGTCTGAACCGCAATGCCCTGGATGTAATGAATGGCCTGCCCCACCTGCGCTCGCTGGACTTGAGCTACAACCCGCTTGGGGCCTTCCATGTGCGCTACAACCAGTTGCCACACCTGGTCGAGCTGAACCTGCGCCATTGCCAACTGGGTGAATGGCCATCGGGGCTGGAGCTGTGTGCAGGCCTGGAACGGGCAGACCTGCGGGACAACCAGTTGGGTCTGGTGCCGCAGGCAATCCTTGCAATGCCCCACGTGCAACGGCTCGGCCTGCTGGTCGACCGTAACCGTTTGAGCATGGCAGACATTCAGCAGCTCTTCGCGCTCGACACCATCGCCGAGCACTTCCACTTGCCTGAGGCCCGGCGGGCCATCGAGCCGACGGCTACCCGTCAGCTTTGGCTGGATGCCATCGATTTGCAGCAGACGCCTGGCCGGCAGGCGCTGTGGGACCGCGTCATGGCAATGCCGCGCAGTGGCGGCCTGCTCAGAGTGCTCAGCCGCCTGCAGGATACTGGCGACTACCAGCAAGCCTCGTTCTACCTTGGCGAGCGAGTCTGGTCGGTACTTGAAGCGATTGATGGCAACGCTCAATTGCGACAGCGCGTCTTCAGCCTGGCCGAATTGCCGTTGACCTGTGCCAACACGGTCGCTGACCGGTTCTGTGAGCTGCAACTGAGGGTGCTGGCCGAGGCGGCCGAGCATTATACGCTGCCGGACCGAAGCAATGACCTGCTCATGCTCGGCCAGCAGTTGTTTCGCCTGGAACGGCTGGAGCAGGTGGTCAGGCGCGATATCCTGCAGCGGTTGGCCGCTCGCGAATGGGTCGACCAGATCGCGCTCAGCCTGCAGTACCGCGTGCGTTTGCGGGTGCGGCTGAACCTGCCGTGCCAGCCCCGGGCAATGCGCTACGAGGAGGCCGCCAACGTGACTCAGGCCCAGCTCGACCAGGCCTGCCAGGAGGTGCTGTCGGCGCAGCCGCCTGACGCACTGGCTGTCAGCCTGGCCCAGCGTGCGTTCTGGGAGCGTTGCATGGAAACCCTGCATCCCCAGGCCTTCGCGTCACTCGATATAAGTCTGGCCGCCCGCCGCGCTGCCTTGGCTGCGCGACAAGGCGAGTTGCCTGCTGATCAATACCAGTTGGAGTGGGATGACCTTGAGATCGAGCACGCTGGGAATCGACAGATGCTTGTTCAGGAACTGACGCGGCAGTTGCTGTTGGGCCGGGAGCGGGGCCTGGGCTGACGCCCTCAGCGGCCAAACCGGTCAGCCACATTGACAGCTTTGGCCATTGCCCCAGCGCCTGGCCGGCGCGAACATCGTCGGACCACTCCAACAAAAACAAGCCAGGAGTCCGACGATGCGTGATTACGCCGAGGCTGCCCGTTCGTTCAATTATTTCGACACTGCCAGCGCTGCGCTGCACGGCAGCCTCGACGCGCTCAATGCCTGCGTCGAGTGCTGTGATCGCCATGTCGGCAGTGGCAAGCTGGCCCTGCATTGGGAAGACCGCGATGGCAATACCGAACAGTTGAGTTTCGAGCAACTGCAGGCACTTGCCGCTCGGTTTGCCAGCGTGCTTAAGGCACAGGGCGTGGTTGCCGGTGACCGGGTGGCGGGGCTGTTGCCGCGGACTCCGCAACTGCTGGTGACGATTTTGGCCACCTGGCGCCTGGGCGCCGTGTACCAGCCGCTGTTCACTGCTTTCGGGCCGACGGCCATCGAGCACCGCCTGCATCAGTCGCACGCCCGGGTGGTGGTCACCGACAGCCATAACCGCTCCAAGCTGGATGATGTGAAGGGTTGCCCGCTGATCATCACGGTCAATGCCCGTAGCGGTGAACTGGACTTCAAGCAGTGCCTGGAGCAGACGCCAGAGGGGTGCGACCCGGTGATGCTGAAGGGCGACGACCCGTTTCTGCTGATGTTCACGTCCGGCACCACCGGGCCTGCCAAACCCTTGCAGGTCCCCCTGAGGGCAATCGTTGCGTTTCAGGGCTACATGCGTGACGCCATCGACCTGCGCAGCGAGGACAGGTTCTGGAACCTGGCCGACCCCGGTTGGGCGTATGGCCTTTACTACGCTGTGACCGGGCCGTTGTCGCTTGGGCATGCCACCACCTTCTATGACGGGCCGTTCAGCGTGGAGAGCTGCGCACGGGTGATCCGCACTCGGGGTATCACCAACCTTGCCGGCTCGCCGACGGCCTACCGCCTGCTCATCGCTGCGGGCGAGCAGTTTTCTGCACCGGTCAAGGGCTGCCTGCGGGTGGTCAGCAGTGCCGGCGAGCCGCTGAACCCCGAGGTTATCCGCTGGTTTGGCGACGAACTGGGTGTGACCATCCATGACCACTACGGGCAAACCGAACTGGGGATGGTGCTGTGCAACCACCATGGCCTTGCCCATCCCGTGCACCTGGGCGCAGCGGGTTTTGCCGTGCCCGGGCACCGCATCGTGGTGCTGGACGAGCAGCGTCGCGAGTTGCCACCGGGCCAGCCGGGCATTCTGGCCGTTGACCGCGAGCAGTCGCCGATGTGCTGGTTTGCGGGCTATCACGGCTTGCCGACCAAGGCATTTGCCGGCAAGTACTACCTCAGCGGCGACACCGTCGAATTGAACCCGGACGGCAGCATCAGCTTTGTCGGGCGTAGCGATGATGTGATCACCACGTCGGGCTACCGGGTGGGGCCGTTCGACGTGGAGAGTGCGCTGATCGAGCATGCGGCGGTGGTGGAGGCGGCGGTGGTTGGCAAGCCGGACCCAGAGCGTACCGAGCTGATCAAGGCATTCGTGGTGTTGGCCAATGGCTTCACGGCGAGTGACGAACTGGAAGAGCAGTTGCGCCAGCATGTTCGCCAACGGCTCTACGCCCACGCCTACCCAAGAGAAATCGAATTCGTCAGCGAGCTGCCCAAGACCCCGAGCGGCAAGCTGCAACGCTTCATCCTGCGTAACCAGGAAGTGGCCAGACAACAAGCGCAACAAGCCAATAACGCCGGCGCCTGAAAGGAAACCCGACATGCAGATAGCCAACAAACAGTTCATCGTCACCGGCGCAGCCTCCGGCCTGGGGGCTGCCACTGCGCAGATGCTGATCGAGGCCGGTGCCTCGGTGATGCTGGTGGACCTCAACGCGGAGGCGGTCGAGGCCAAAGCCCAGGCGTTGGGCGAGCGGGCCAGGTTCAGCGTGGCGGACATCAGCGACGAAGCGGCGGCCAAGGCCGCCGTGGCGGCTGCCGTCAGTGCGTTTGGCAGCCTGCACGGCCTGGTCAACTGCGCAGGCATCGTTGGCGCAGAAAAGGTGCTCGGCAAGCAGGGCCCGCACCGCCTGGCCAGCTTTGCCGCGGTCATCAACGTCAACCTGGTCGGCAGCTTCAATATGCTGCGGCTCGCCGCCGAGGCCATGGCTGAAGGGGTTGCCGACGAGGGGGGCGAGCGCGGGGTCATCATCAATACGGCCTCCATAGCCGCCTATGACGGGCAGATTGGCCAGGCGGCCTACGCAGCGTCGAAGGGGGCGATTGCCAGCCTGACGCTGCCTGCTGCCCGCGAGCTGGCGCGTCATGGCATCCGGGTGATGACCATCGCCCCTGGCATTTTCGAAACCCCCATGATGGCTGGCATGACCGAGGACGTGCGGGCTTCGCTGGCGGCCGGCGTGCCGTTCCCGCCACGGCTCGGGCGCCCACAGGAGTACGCCGCGCTGGCGCGGCATATCATCGAGAACAGCATGCTCAACGGCGAGGTGATTCGCCTTGACGGTGCGCTGCGCATGGCGGCCAAGTAAGGAGAAGCATCATGAACCTGGGCAATGATCCGGTGGTAATCGTCAGCGCTGCACGCACCCCCATGGGCGGGCTGCAGGGCGACCTCAAGAGCCTGACTGCAGCGCAGCTTGGCAGCGTGGCCATTCGTGGGGCTGTCGAGCGCGCCGGTCTGGATGCAGCCAGTGTCGACCAGGTGCTGTTCGGTTGCGTGCTGCCGGCCGGCCAGGGCCAGGCACCGGCACGCCAGGCGGCGCTGGGTGCAGGGCTGGGCAAGCACACCACCTGCACCACCCTGAACAAGATGTGCGGCTCTGGCATGCAGGCGGCCATCATGGGCCATGACCTGCTGCTGGCCGGCACCGCCGATGTGGTGGTGGCCGGCGGCATGGAGAGCATGAGCAACGCGCCCTACCTGCTAGACAAGGCCCGTGCGGGCTACCGCATGGGCCACGGCAAGGTCATCGACCACATGTTCATGGACGGCCTGGAAGACGCCTATGACAAGGGCCGGCTGATGGGTACCTTCGCCGAGGACTGCGCGCAGGCCAACGGCTTCAGCCGCGAAGCCCAGGACCAGTTCGCCCTGGCCTCGCTCACTCGCGCCCAACAGGCCATTGCGGCCGGCCGCTTCGCTGCGGAGATCGTGCCGGTGGACGTGGTCGAGGGCAAGCAGCAGCGGGTCATCAAGGATGACGAGCAGCCACCCAAGGCGCGCCTGGACAAGATCGCCCAGCTCAAACCAGCTTTCCGCGAAGGCGGGACAGTGACCGCGGCCAACGCCAGTTCCATTTCCGATGGCGCCGCAGCATTGGTGCTGATGCGTCGCTCCCAGGCCGACCAGCGCGGGTTGCAACCGCTGGCGGTGATCCATGGGCATGCCGCGTTCGCCGATGCCCCTGCACTGTTCCCCACGGCGCCCATCGGTGCCATGGACAAGTTGATGAAGCGCACCGGCTGGAGCCTGAGCGACGTCGACCTGTTCGAGATCAACGAAGCCTTCGCTGTGGTGACCCTGGCGGCCATGAAACACCTGGACCTGCCCCATGAGAAGGTCAACATCCATGGCGGTGCCTGTGCGCTGGGCCACCCGATAGGTGCTTCCGGGGCGCGCATTCTGGTCACGCTGCTGCACGCGCTGCGTCAGAACAACCTGCGCCGTGGTGTAGCGGCCATCTGCATTGGCGGTGGCGAGGCTACGGCCATGGCCATCGAATGCCTGTAGTGAGGTGAAGCATGCTGGTTAACGACGAGCAACAACAGATCGCCGATGCGGTGCGCAGTTTCGCCCAGGAGCGGCTCAAACCCTTTGCCGAGCAATGGGACAAGGCCCACCGGTTTCCCAAGGAGGCCATCGAAGAAATGGCCGGGCTTGGCCTGTTCGGCATGTTGGTGCCCGAGCAGTGGGGCGGCAGTGACACGGGTTACGTGGCCTATGCCATGGCCCTGGAGGAGATCGCTGCCGGTGATGGTGCCTGCTCGACCATCATGAGCGTACATAACTCGGTAGGGTGTGTGCCCATTCTGCGTTTTGGCAGCGACCAACAGAAGGCACAGTTCCTGACGCCGTTGGCCACCGGGGAGATGTTGGGCGCGTTCGCCCTCACCGAACCCCAGGCAGGCTCTGATGCCAGCAGCCTGAAGGCGCGTGCGCGGCGTGAAGGCGACCACTACGTGCTGACCGGCAGCAAGCAGTTCATCACCTCCGGGCAGAACGCCGGCGTGGTGATCGTGTTCGCCGTCACCGACCCCGACGCTGGCAAGCGCGGTATCAGTGCCTTCATCGTCCCCACCGACTCGCAGGGTTATCAGGTAGCGCGGGTCGAAGACAAACTGGGCCAGCACGCCTCTGATACGTGCCAGATCGTGTTCGATCATGTGCGCGTACCCGTGGCTAACCGCCTGGGCGAAGAGGGCGAGGGCTACCGCATCGCGCTGGCCAACCTCGAAGGCGGGCGTATCGGTATCGCGGCTCAGGCCGTGGGCATGGCCCGGGCTGCGTTCGAGGTGGCCCGCGACTATGCGCGCGAGCGGCAGAGCTTTGGCAAGGCGTTGGTGGAGCATCAGGCCGTCGCCTTCAGGCTGGCAGACATGGCTACCCGAATTGCCGTCGCCCGGCAGATGGTGCTGCATGCCGCTGCCCTGCGTGACGCCGGGCGCCCGGCGTTGGTGGAGGCGTCGATGGCCAAGCTGTTCGCCTCGGAAATGGCCGAAAAGGTCTGTTCGGATGCCTTGCAGACATTGGGGGGTTATGGCTATCTGAGTGACTTCCCGCTGGAGCGCATTTACCGCGACGTACGGGTTTGCCAGATTTACGAAGGCACCAGCGATATTCAGCGCATGGTCATTGCGCGCAATCTTTGAAGGAGCAGACCGCATGGCATTCGAAACCATCCTGTTGGACATTCATGGCAAGGTCGGGCTGATTACGCTCAATCGCCCCCAGGCGCTGAACGCACTGAACGCGCAGATCGTCAGCGAGATCAATCAGGCCCTGGACCAGCTGGAGCGCGACCCGGCGATTGGTTGCATCGTACTGACAGGCTCTGCCAAGGCGTTCGCCGCGGGCGCCGATATCAAGGAGATGGCCGGCCTTGAGTACCCGCAAATCTACGTCGATGACCTGTTCGCCGACGCCGATCGCATCGCCAACCGCCGAAAGCCGATCATTGCTGCGGTGTCTGGCTTTGCCCTGGGCGGCGGCTGCGAGTTGGCCATGATGTGCGATTTCATCCTGGCGGGCGACAACGCCCGGTTCGGCCAACCGGAAATCAACCTCGGTGTATTGCCCGGTATGGGCGGTACCCAGCGCCTGACGCGTGCAGTGGGCAAGGCCAAGGCCATGGAGCTGTGCCTCACCGGGCGCCTGATGGGGGCTGAAGAGGCGGAGCGGGCGGGGCTGGTGGCGCGTGTGGTGCCCCAGGCCGAACTGCTGGAAGAAGCCCTCAAGGTGGCGGCGACCATTGCCAGCAAGTCAGTGCCGGTGAGCATGATGGTCAAGGAAAGCGTGAACCGCGCCTTCGAGGTGACGCTGAGCGAGGGGGTGCGCTTCGAGCGCCGGGTGTTCCACGCAGCCTTTGCCACTGAAGACCAGAAAGAAGGCATGTCGGCCTTTATCGCCAAACGCGAGGCGCAGTTCAAGGACCGTTGAGCCCTGCCGCTTGCTTGCTCGAGTTGCTGAATGCTGCCGCCACCTGCAAGGCCACTTGCCGGTGGCGGCCCGCTTTGTGCGCACCGACCAGCGGAATCTGCCCCCTTCACGCAAATTCGCCCGCGATTGCTGTTGCTCCAGGCGACGTGGCGCCTTAGACTTCCGCCCCCTGTAAAAGAGTGCCGATTGGCGCTTGAAGAATTTCGCTGCCGATGCCTGGGCGTCGGCGGCAACCGAATCGCCCAAATGCACATATTTTCATAGAGAATTCGATGACCAAGGAACAGTTGCTGGCCATGTCGGCCGATGACTACATGAACGCTGATCAGCTGGCCTTCTTCACACAGCTGTTGCAAGCGATGAAAGTCGAAACCCATGAACGCATCGAGCTGAGCCGCGCCACCATCGAAGGCCTGGACACCCCGTCGGACCCTGCCGATGTGGCGTCGGTCGAAGAAGAGCGCAGCTGGCTGGTGAACGCCATCGACCGTGATCAGCGCCTGCTGCCACAGTTGGAGATGGCGTTGGACCGCATCACTGACGAGAGCTTCGGCTGGTGCGACGACAGCGGTGAACCCATCGGCCTGAAGCGTCTGCTCATCAGCCCGACCACCAAGTACTGCATCGAAGCCCAGGAGCGCCACGAGCAGCTGGACCGCCACCAGCGCCAGGTCTGATCCGCACGCGATGCACAGCCCCACGGAGCGATCCCTGGGGCTTTTTGCTTTTCTGGCCGGTGATCGGCCACGCGCGCCGGGCACAGCAGGGTGGCAGTTGCGCAAAGGCCCTGCGGCCTGCTAAATAGGCATTGGCTCTCGACGGGTTTCACCGTTTTCGGGCATATTCCCCCGCCAGTAGTGCGCAAGTGGATGTCAGGGCTCGTATCGTGCGGGCCCATTCCTGAACCGCATTTTTACAGGCAGTGAGTGTCAGACTAAACGCTCATCGTCGTGGGAGCATGCCCCAAGTCTTTTAACGACGGCGAAGCCGGCAAGCCACAGTAAAAATTCCTGCACGCTGCAGCGCCAGCGGGGGCAGACATTTCACAGCGTGTTTTATTAGTCTTTTCGCCTATCGATTAGAAACGGCCGTGCCTCGTCGAGCGTTGACGGGTGCGGGTAGTAACCGGTTGAGGATTACTTCATTGGCAGTCAGTACTCTTGATACGCATGCGTTGTTCGCCCTGGGCGACCTGCGCGGCAAGTTGGCTCATTTGTTTCAGGGCCGTTTTGTCTACGTTACCGAACAGAACCCCGATGGCCTTTACATGGCCGAACTCGATACCGAAAGCGCGTTGGTGGTGGATGACAAACAGCGATTGGAGCTGAAAGTCGGCGACCACTTTCGTGCTGCCGTGCTACCGAGCCGCGAAGGCGGCAAGTTGGAAATACGCTTTCGCGATATCAAGTTGAATGTGTACGGGGTAGGCGATTACGCATTCGTATCGGTGCCGGAAGGCGAGGGTATCGTGTTCCGTGAAGGCCAGGGTGTCATGCTGGTGTTCGCAGCCCAGCAGCAGGTTCAGGAAGGCCTTGGCAAGCTGCTCAAGGCAGTGACGGGCAAGGTTGCCAAATGGCGTAAAGGTGAGCTCACCACCTTCAAGGCCAGTGAGTGACCGGGGATGGCACCGGCAGCCGTGCAGCGTTCCATCGCCAGCACCATGCGCGGGCGGTGGCCGAGGCTGAGCGGTTGCTGGCCCGGCGTTGTGAGCTGCAAGCAGGCTGGTTGAGTTGGGTAGCGGCCGAGCTTTATCAGCTGGGGCCGCCGCCCTATGCCGCCATGGTCAGGCGCGAATTGCAGCGCCTTAGCCAAACGTGACGGCAACCTCGCTCAGTTGCCGCTGTCCAGGCCGCTGCTGACTTCTTCGGGTACCGGCTCTTTGGCCTGGCGCTTGCGAAACAGCCCGGCACGCGCCAGCAACAGCGTGGTGACCGGCACTGTAATGGACAGCAGAATCGGGATCAGCCAAGCGTGCAGTACGGCAGCTTCCTTGAGCCAGGAGAAGTAGATGATCGACGCGAGCGCCACGCACCAGGCGCCGATGGTCGAGGCCAGTGCCGGGGGGTGCATGCGCTGGAAGTAGTCTTTCAAGCGCACCAGGCCTATTGCGCCGACCAGGGCGAACAGGCTGCCGGTCAGCAGCAGCAGGGCTGTGACCAGCTCGAGCCAGAAGGGCAATGTCAGAGATTCGGTCATTCGATCACCTCACCGCGCAGCAGGAATTTGGCCAGGGCAAACGACCCGACGAAACCGAAGAGTGCAATCAGCAGCGCGCCTTCGAAATACGTGTCACTGGCATAGCGGATACCCAGCACCAGCATGGTCAGCATGGCCAGGATGTACAGGTAGTCCAGCGCCAGCACCCTGTCCTGTGCCGATGGGCCGCGGAACAGCCGTACCAGCGTGAGCCCCATGGCCAGTGCGAAGATGAACAGGCTGGCAAGAACAGCATTGGCGAGCAGGCCGGTCATTGGAAGATCTCCATCAGCGGGCGTTCGTAGGTGTCCTTGAAGTGCTTGATAAAAGCCGCCTCGTCCTCCAGATCGAACACATGGAGCAACAGCACGCTGCGGTCCAGCGCCAGTTCAGACCAGACAGTGCCGGGTACCACGGTGGTGATCATCGACAGCGCCGCCAGGCCGTGGGGGTCACGCAAGGCCAGCGGTATGTGAACAAAGGCCGAACGGGGCGGGCGTTTGCCGGCGCGCAGTACGCCCCGTGCCACTTGCAGGTTGGACAGGATTACATCCAGGCCTACGCGACCGATCAGTTTCACGATCGCTAGTGGGCGGCGCACGTGGGCGTGCTGCGGGCGCAGGGGCGCCATCAGCAGCGGTGCAAGGATACCCAGTGCGGCTGCCAGCAGCAGGTTGCCGGCACTCACCGAAAGGTTCAGCAGCAGCCACAAGCCGAACAAGGACAGGGAGAGCAGGGGCGCGGGGAACAGGCGGCTCATGGTTGCACCTCAGCCTGCACGTCGAACGAAGTCGGGCCAGGTATTGGCCGCGCCGCCATCACCGCGTCGATGTAGGCATCCGGCGCCTGCAGGCTCGCCGCCGTGTCCTGGGTATAGCGCAGCAATGGCTCGGCCTTGAAACTGAGTGCCATGCACAAGGCCAGCAGCAGCACGACCGCCAGGCATTCGAAGCGGCGCAATACCGGTGAAGGGCGCTCGTCTGGCTTCCAGAAACGCTGGATACCGACGCGACCAAAGGCAATCAGCGAAGCCATACCCGACAACACCAGCAGCGCCACCAGGCCCCACCCGGCCGCGCCTAGCGGCTGCTCGGCCGGCATACCCAGGCCGTTAGGGTTGAACAGTGCGCTGATCAGGTTCACCTTGGCCACAAAGCCCGAGAGCGGCGGCATGCCGATAATCAGCAGGGCGCAGGCGATGAAGCTGAGGCCGAGGAACGCCATGGTCCAGGGGATGATCTGGCCGATCACCGCCTTTTGCTGGTCATCGAGGTTGATGCCTTTTGGGGGGTGAAGCGACTCCAGCGGCGACGGCATGGCGTCTTCTTCTTCGTCCAGCGGCAATTCATTGGCCGAGCGCGAGCGTTCGACCAGTTCGGCCAGCAAGAACAGCGCACACATGGCCAGGGTGGAGTTGACCAGGTAGAACAGGGCTGCACCGGTCAGGGCGAGTTGGGCAAAGCCGACAGCGCCCAGCAGGGTGCCCGCTGAAACCAGAATGCTGAGCGCTGCCATGCGCTCCAGGCGCTGGGCTGCCAGGATCGACACTGCCGCCACTGCCAACGTTGCCAGGCCACCATACACCAGCCATTCCCCGCCAAAATAGGCCGATGCACCGGCCTGGCCGGAGAACAGCAAGGTCCACAGGCGCAGCACGGCGTACAAGCCGACTTTGGTCATGATGGCGAACAGCGCTGCCACCGGGGCGCTGGCCGATGCGTAGGCAGGCACCAACCAGAAGTTCAGCGGCCATATACCGGCCTTGACCAGGAACGCCATGGCGATGATGGCCGCACCTGCGTGCAGCAGGCCGCGGTCGGCCTCGGGCACCAGTGGAATCTTGAGGGCCAGGTCGGCCATGTTCAGGGTGCCGGTAACGCCGTACAACATCGCCGCGCCAATCAGGAACAATGACGAAGCGAACAGGTTCACAGCGATATAGTGCAGCCCCGCACGTACCCGTGCCCGGCCAGAGCCGTGTAGCAATAGCCCGTACGAAGCAGCCAGCAATACTTCGAAGAACACGAACAGGTTGAACAGGTCGGCGGTAAGAAAGGCGCCGTACAGGCCCATCAACTGGATCTGGAACAATGCATGGAAGCTGGCGCCGGCCCCATCCCAGCGGGCTCGGGCGAACAGCAGGGCGCAGAAACCGATGATGCCGGTCAGCGTCAACATCAGCGCAGAAAGGTGGTCGAGTACCAGTACGATCCCGAACGGTGCTGGCCAGTTGCCTGGCAGGTACACGCCGATCGATTCTGCCTGGCCCTGAGTGCGCACCCATAACAGCAGGCTGATAGCCACACACAGGCCTGCGAAGGTGGAGAGCAAATTCAGGCGGGCCTTGATTTGCCGGTGCTTTTCGCCAAGCAACAGCATGATGGCTGCGGTGATCAGGGGCAGCAGGATGGGGGCGACGATCAGTTGACTCATGCCACTCATTCCTCACGCTCCCGGCCATCGACATGGTCGGTGCCCGTGAGCCCGCGGGAGGCCAGCAACACCACCAGGAACAACGCGGTCATGGCGAAGCTGATGACGATGGCGGTGAGCACCAGCGCCTGAGGCAGCGGGTCGGTGTAGTGCAGCAAGTCTTGCGTCACACCCTCCTTGATGATCGGCTCTTTGCCGATGAACAGGCTCCCCATGCTGAAGATGAACAGGTTGACCCCGTACGACAACAGGCACAGGCCCATGATCACCTGGTAGGTACGGGGACGCAGAATCAGCCACACCCCGGATGCGGCCAGCACGCCGATGGCGACTGCAATGACTTCTTCCATCAGGCGGCTCCTGTCTGTCGGTTCTTGGCCGGGTTGGCCGGGCGGTAGGCGCGCACTGACTGGTGGGCCAGTGCGGTAAGGATCAACAGGGTCGACCCGACCACTACCGTGTACACGCCGACATCGAAGAACAGTGCGCTGGCCACGTGCACATCACCCAGTATCGGCAGGTGCAGGTGGGCAGTGTGCGTGGTGAGGAACGGGTAGCCGAGCAGCATGGCCCCGGCACCGGTTAGGGTCGCGCACAGCAGGCCCATGCCCATCCAGCGCAGTGGGCGCAGGCTCATCTGCGCCTCGACCCATTGGGTGCCGGCAACCATGTACTGCAGGATGAACGCCACCGACATGACCAAGCCTGCCACGAAGCCACCGCCAGGTTGGTTGTGACCCCGCATGAACAGGTACATCGAGACCAGCAGGGCGATGGGCAGCAGCAAGCGTACCAGCACGGCCGGCACCATCATGAAGCCCATGGCGGTGTCTGTGGCGTGGCGTGGGTTGACCAGGTCGGTCACCACATCGGGCGCCAGCTGGCGCTGTTGTGTGGGCAGTTGCATGCTCTCCTTGGGTGGGCGGAAGCGCCGCAGCAATGCGAATACGGTAAGCGCCACGGCGACCAGCACGGTGATTTCACCGAGGGTGTCGAAGCCGCGGAAGTCCACCAGCATCACATTGACCACGTTGGTCCCACCACCCTGGGGCAGTGCGCGGCTAAGGTAGAACGAGGAAATGTCGTTGGGGGTTGGCCGCGTGAGCATGGCATAGGACAGCACTGCCATGCCGCCGCCCACCAGCACCGCCAGCAGCAGGTCGCGCAGCCGTCGGGCGCGGGCCCGGTCAAATTTGCCTGGCAGTGGTGATACACCTTCTATACGCCTTGGCAGCCAGCGCAGGCCCAGTAGTATCAATACCGTGGTCACCACTTCCACCACCAGCTGGGTCAGCGCCAGGTCAGGGGCGGAGAACCAGACGAAGGTGATGCAGGTCATCAGGCCGCAGACGCTGACCATGATCAGTGCGGCCAGGCGGTGGTACTTGGCCTGGTAGGCGGCGCCAATCGCGCAGGCAATCGCGATGAGCCAGAGTGCGACGAATACGCCGGAGCCTGGAATCTTCGGCCGGTCGCCCCATGTGAGGCCACTGTAGACCATGGGCGTAAGGCCGGCGAGGAACGCTGCCACCACGATCATGAACAGCTGCGCCTGGAGGCGGCGGCTGGTGAGCAGGCGCTCGACGTGTCGGGCCAGCAGCATCAGCTGTATCTGCCCATGCTCGAACAGGCGCTTGCCGTTGAAGCGTTCGATCACCGGAGGGTACGTGAAGCGCCCGCGGCGCATTTGCTTGCGAAGCATCAGGTACAGCACTACGCCGCCGCTCATGGCCACCAGGCTCATGATCAACGGGGCATTCCAGCCGTGCCAGATCGCCAGGCTGTATTCAGGCAGCGTGCCGCCGACCACGGGCAGGGCAGCCGCCGCCAGCAGTGGGCCAACCGACTGGGCGGGGAAGATGCCCACCACCAGGCAGGTCAGGACCAACAACTCGACCGGCGCACGCATCCAGCGTGGCGGCTCGTGCGGGGTATGCGGCAGGTCTTGCGCCGTGGGGCCGAAGAACACGTCCACGGTGAAACGCAGGGCGTACGCCACGCTGAAGGTGCCTGCAAGGGTAGCGATGACCGGCAGCAAGGCTTCGATCCAGGCACTGGAGGTGATGAATACGGTTTCGGCAAAGAACATCTCTTTGGACAGGAAACCGTTCATCAGCGGTACCCCGGCCATCGACGCGCTGGCGACCATGGCCAGTGTGGCAGTGTAGGGCACCAGGCGAATCAACCCACTGAGACGGCGTATGTCACGGGTGCCGCTTTCATGGTCGATGATGCCTGCGGCCATGAACAGCGACGCCTTGAAGGTGGCGTGGTTGAGGATGTGGAACACAGCAGCCACCGCGGCCAGCGGACTGTTCAACCCAAGCAGCAGGGTGATCAGGCCAAGATGGCTGATGGTGGAGTAGGCCAGCAGGCCCTTCAGGTCGTTCTGGAACATGGCGGCGAAGGCGCCGAGCAACAACGTCAAGGCGCCGGCACCGCCGACGATCCAGAACCATTCTTCGCTGCCGGACAATACTGGCCACAGCCTCGCCAGCAGGAAGACCCCGGCCTTGACCATGGTCGCCGAGTGCAGATAGGCCGAGACCGGTGTAGGGGCCGCCATGGCGTGGGGCAGCCAGAACTGGAAGGGGAACTGCGCGCTCTTGCTGAGCGCGCCGATGAGGATCAGTGGCAGCAGCACGGGGTACAGTGCGTGCTGGCGGATGGTGTCACCTGCAGCCAGGACCTTGTCCAGGTCATAGCTGCCTGCCACATGGCCGAGCAGTAGCGCCCCCACCAGCAGGCATAGGCCCCCTGCACCGGTGACCATCAAGGCCATGTAGGCGCCGCGACGCGCGTCAGCGCGGTGGTGCCAGTAGCCAATCAGCAGGAACGAGAACAGGCTGGTCAGTTCCCAGAAGAACACCAGCTGTATGAGGTTGCCCGAAATGACCAGGCCGAGCATGGCACCCATGAAGGCCAGGAAAAACGCGAAGAAGCGTGGAACCGGGTCTTGTGGAGACATGTAGTAGCGGGCGTACAGCGACACCAGGGTGCCGATGCCCAGTACCAGCAGCGAGAACAGCCAGGCAAAGCCGTCCATGCGCAATACCAGGTTCAGCCCCAGGCTTGGCAGCCACAAGAACTCTTCGCGAATGACGCCCCCGTGGGCGATCTGAGGGTAAAGCAGTGCTACCTGGACGGTACCGACCAAGGCCACGAGCCCAGCAAGAATGGACTCGGCGTTCCGTGCGTTGTGCGGCAGCGCGGCTGCCAGCAAACTGCCCACGAACGGCAGAAGCAATAGCACTATCAATGACATAGAGTTCTATTCTGAGAGGTTTGCCAAGGATCATACGTGCCGGAGGGGTCGATCACCAACCCGCAAGCTGTCGCAGAATCCTACAAATACGCTGTGACAAGCTGTTTTTTTATAACAGTTTTTTACAAAGCATAGCCGCAGCGTTAGAGGTCGGCCTGGGGTTCGCGTTCATTCTGTGGCTGCGTGCGGCGTACCTTGAGCTCGCTGACCACCACCGCGATCACGATCAACGCCCCGCCCAACAGGGCCACACCGGGCAGGCGCTCCCCCGCCACGCGCCCGACCAGGCCTGCCCACACAGGCTCGCCCGCGTAGATTAAGGTGGCCCGGGTGGGCGATACTGATTTCTGTGCCCAATTCATGGCAACCTGGATCACGGCGCTCATGGCCCCCAGGCCCACTGCACTAGCCAGCAGCAGCCAGGAGAAGTCCGGAATACGTTCCTGCGTCGGGACCACCATCAGAAACGCCAGCACCGAGGCCGTTGCCAGTTGCACCACGGTGACCCGTCGCACATCGACCTGGCCGGCGAAGCGGCTGATCAAGATGATTTCGGCGGCGATGGCGATGGCGCTGACCAGGGTGACCACTTCACCTTCGCTCATGTGCAAACTGCCGCTGTCCGGCCCTGCCAGCAGCATGAGCCCAACGAACGCGATGCCTATGCCAATGCTCGGCATCAGGCCGGGTCTGCGCCCCAGTACCACCCACTGCAGCAGTGGCACGAAGGGTACGTAGAGTGCGGTGATGAACGCCGACTGGCTGCTGCTTATGGTCTGCAGGCCCATGGTTTGCAGACCGTAACCCAGCATGATGGTCACGCCGATCAGCATCCCAGCCTTGAGCTCGGTGAGTGTAAGCCCGCCCAGCGCCCGCGCAGAAACCATGCCCACGAACAGCGCAGCTGCGGCAAAGCGAAGGCCGACGAAGAACATGGGGCCGCTGACGGTCATCACGTTGTGCACCAGCAGGAAGGTGCCACCCCATAACATGGTGATGAATATCAGCACCAGTTCCGCCTTGCTCAGGCGAAACGTGACGGTGGGGGTGGGCTGTTGGCTGGCTGGGGTCATGGGCTTGCATGCTCGTAGGGGGCGGCGCACAATCGCCGCACACTGGGCAGTATACTGCGCAACCCTTGTAAGTGAGCAATATAGTGCACAAAGACCCTTCACACCGCGCCTCGGTTTTGCAGCACGTCAGCCTCAATGTACGCAACTTGCGCCACGCGGCAGGCATGAGTCAGGCCGCGCTCGCCGACCGCTCTGGTGTGAGCCGGCGTATGCTGGTGGCCATCGAGGCGGGTGAAAAGAATGTCAGCCTCACCACGTTGGACTTGATTGCCCAGAGCCTGGGTGTGGCGTTCAGTACGCTGATCCAGGCGCCCAACTTGCGTGACCCTGGCCGCATCGAGGAACTGGCCTGGGCCGGTGAACACCCACAAAGCCGTGCAGTGCTGCTGGGCAGCAGCGTGGCGCGGCGCGAGGTAGAGTTGTGGGAGTGGACCCTGGCCCCCGGCGAGTGCTACCGCAGCGAGGCCGATGCCGAGGGCTGGAGTGAGCAGTTGTATGTGACCCAGGGGCAGCTCACATTGATCATCGAAGCCACCGAGCACCGGCTGCAGCGAGGGCAGTTTCATGTGTTCCCCAGTAACTGCCGCTATGCCTACCGAAACGACGGCGAAACCGCAGTCACTTTTGTGCGCAACGTCGTCATCTGAAAGCCGAATATCTCGGCCAGACACTTGACCTCGAGTTTAGTTGAGGTTTTACCCTCTCCGGCATCGCGCACCAAGCGCCAATGGCCAGGAGAGAGTGAATGTCGGCAAATCCTACTGCCATCTGGTTCACCCAGATGATCGAATACCAGGTGCCCAGTCTGTTTCAGCGCGAGCTGGCGCAAGCGTTGATGAACAGCAGTGAGGCGCTGGCACTTCAATGCCGCGGGTTGCAGACGATCAGCATACAGGCCAGCGAAGACGGCAGCCGGGTGCTGCAATACCTGCAGTGGGAGTCCCGGCAGGCGTGGGTCGGTGCTGCTGCCTACTTTGTCGACGAGTCGTATGTGCAATTGCTGCAGCGCTACCAGGCGCGCGGGGCCCACTTCGCTTCTTACCAGGCGCTACGCAGCCTGGCGCGTGGCCCACACGGTGCCCTCTACTGCCAGGTGGGTGAGCATGACGCACAGCGTGGGTAACGCCTGAGCGTTGTAGGACCCGTCTGAAATACTGAAATGCGCGCGGTCTGGTGGCATGCCCAAGCCGATGTTGATTGCAGCCCTCTGGGAGCTGTTTCATTATCGGTCCCACGAATCAACCCAGACGCACCTGCAGGAGAGCCCATGAACGCGCAGCCTACCTATGAGCAACCTACGCCAGAGCGCTTGGCGCGCGTGCGCCAGGCCATGGCCGCCGAAGGCCTGGATGCCTTGCTGGTTCCATCGGCCGACCCGCATCTTTCAGAGTACCTGCCCAAACATTGGCAAGGCCGTCGATGGCTGTCGGGTTTCCATGGGTCGGTAGGTACGCTGGTGGTCATGCCCGGGTTTGCCGGGTTGTGGGTAGACAGCCGGTACTGGCAACAGGCCGAGCATGAGCTCGCGGGCACTGGCATTGAATTGATGAAGCTCTCGCCTGGTCAGCCCGGAGTGCTGGATTGGCTTGGCGAGCATGCGCCGGCCAATGGTCGCGTCGGGGTGGATGGCGCGGTAATGGCGTTGGCCTCGGCGCGCCAATTGCGTGAGCGCCTGGGCCGTCGCGGTGTGCGCCTGGTCACTGACAAAGACGTGCTTGGCCAGGTGTGGGAGGGGCGTGCGGCTTTGCCCGGCCATCCGGTCTACCAACACCTGCCGCCCTATGCCACCGTGTCCAGGTTGGACAAACTGGCCGCATTGCGCGAGGTCATGCAGGTGAAGGGTGCGCACTGGCACTTTCTCGCCACGCTGGACGATATTGCGTGGCTGTTCAATCTGCGCGGCACCGATGTGTCCTATAACCCTGTCTTTCTCGCATTTGCCTTGATCAGTCAGCAGCAGGCGTTGCTGTTTGTCGGCAGCGGGAAGCTGGACGAAAACCTGCGTGCTGTTCTGGCGGCAGACGGTGTAGAGGTACGCGATTACGACCAGGCAGGGGCCGCGCTGGCTGATATCCCCGGTGGCAGCCGCTTGTTGGTCGACCCTGCCCGTGTCACGTGTGGGCTTATGGACCACCTGGGCGATGGGGTGCAGTTGCTCGAAGGCCCGAACCCCACCACGTTGAGCAAGGCGTGCAAAGGGGAGCCAGAGCTGAGGCACGTTCGCCAGGTAATGGAGCAGGATGGCGCAGCACTCTGCGAGTTCTTTGCCTGGCTGGAGGCCCGGCTGGGCCGCGAGGTCATCAACGAGCTGACGATCGATGAGCAGCTGAGCGCCGCCAGGGCTCGCCGCCCCGGTTTCGTGTCCCTGAGTTTCGCCACTATCGCGGCTTTCAATGCCAACGGCGCCATGCCCCATTACCGCGCAACCGAGCAGTCCCATTCAGTGATCGAAGGCGACGGTCTGCTGCTGATCGATTCGGGCGGGCAGTACCTGGGGGGTACCACCGATATCACCCGCATGGTGCCAGTGGGCCAGCCCAGCGAGCTGCAAAAGCAGGATTGCACGCGCGTGCTCAAAGGTATGATTGCACTGTCCCGGGCTACATTCCCCCAGGGCGTGTTGTCGCCGTTGCTCGACGCCATCGCCCGTGCACCGCTGTGGGCCGACCAGGTGGACTACGGTCATGGCACCGGCCACGGTGTCGGTTACTTCATGAATGTGCACGAAGGGCCGCAGGTAATTGCCTACCAGGCAACGCCTTCACCGCAAACAGCGATGCAGGCAGGCATGATCAGCTCGATTGAGCCAGGCACTTATCGGCCTGGGCAATGGGGGGTTCGCATCGAGAACCTGGTGGCCAACCGCAATGCCGGCAAAAGCGCCTTTGGTGACTTTCTGGCGTTTGAAACCCTGACACTCTGCCCTATCGACACCCGCTGTTTGTTGCCTGAAAGGCTCACTGTCGAAGAACTGGCATGGTTGAACGGTTACCACACCACGGTGCGTGAACGGCTCGCACCGTATCTGGAGGGTGAAGCGCTGGCCTGGCTTCACGCTCGTACTGCCTTGCTGTAGAGCGGTTGTTGCATACGAATGGGGCTGCGCAACGGCAGCCCCATTTACTTGCAAATGACGATCATGCTGCGGCTGGTATAGCCCGCAGGGTTGATCCCGAACAGGTAATCCCCATCCTCTTCATCGCTGTCGCCTGAGCGTGCAATGACGCGGTATCCGCGTGAGCTGCAGGCGGTGGCTGCTTTGCTGTAGCAGCTGTCCCATGAAGAAGAAAGGCCGGAGCAATTGATATGCAGGCCTTTCTTGCCCCTTTTTACCTCGGTCTTCGCCGTGGCGGCACATCCAGCAATAGCCAAGATGGCCAGGATGAGCAAGGTACGTTTCATTCCTGTCCTTAAATGCAGGACGGACCAGCAAGCTGGTTCCGTCGTTATCGCTATGATTCTTCCTGAAATTCCCCAGCGTCCCTGTTCGATGCATTAGATAGCATGAAGATGATGGTGCTTTGACAGCTTAATCAGCGATGCCGGTCGCCACAATCACTATCGTTGTCTCAAATGAAAAGATTTCTCATATCAGTCAGCGGCGATCGCTGGGCTGGGCGCTTTGCGCATGGAAAGCGTGGTGCCAACCGAAGCAGTGATGATCGCAAGGATGGCCAGCCATTGGGTCATGGACAAGACTTCCCCGAGAAACAGCAGGCCGGACAGCGCGCCGAAGGCAGGTTCGATGCTCATCAGCGTGCCGAAGGTGCGTGCAGGAATGCGCGTCAGTGCGACCATTTCCAGGCTGTAGGGAAGGGCGGTTGACAGTATCGCGACACCCAGCGCCATGGGGATCACGGCTGGGGTGAGCAGGGTGGCGCCAGCGTGGGCGATACCGATGGGCGCAATGAACAAGGCTGCGACCACCACGCCCAGGGCTGCACTTTGCACGCCATGCTCGGCTCCGGCGCGTTGGCCGAACAGGATATAGAGCGCCCAGCAGACGCCAGCGCCCAAGGCGTACGCGGCACCTGTCGGGTCAAGTGCCTGGCCGTCGTGGCCTGCGGGCAGAAGCAGCAGCAAGCCAGACAGGGCCAGGGCAATCCATAGAAAGTCGATGGCGCGGCGCGAGGAAAAAATTGCAACCGCCAGCGGGCCGGTAAACTCGAGCGCCACGGCGATCCCAATGGGCACTGTCTGCAATGCCATATAGAAGAGGAAGTTCATACCGCCCAGGGCCAGGCCGTAGATGACTACGTTGCGCAGGGTTCGGCTATTGAGGCGGGCCCGCCAGGGTCTCAATATCAGCAACATGATGACGCTGGCGAACACCAGGCGCAGGGCGGTGGTGCCTTGGGCGCCAATGATTGGGAACATGCTTTTGGCCAATGACGCGCCGGATTGGATGGATGCCATGGCGATCAACAGCAGGCCGATGGGGAACAGCGTAGCGGCCAGGCTGCGGGGCGGGGTGTTCATAGAGAGGGGCGTTCCATAAAGGGAGGGCGGTTGCGCAGTATAGTGCGCAATTGCTACTCGCTCGGCAAGGCGTGCCCTGCATTCAGGTGGCCTTTTAAAAGTTGAAATTAAAGGTTGACCGCCTGAGATAACAGCCTATAATGCGCACCACTCCAACGATGCAGCAAAGCGAAGCAAGCTGAGCCGTTGAGTCAAGTGTTTGAAGCTAAACGAGTTTCTCGCAAAAAACTTCAAAATAA
>NZ_JACVVG010000031.1:0-62596 GCF_016647875.1 Pseudomonas sp. S36
CAAGGTGGATTGCGCCAGCATTCAGACTTTGTGGAAGACAGTTGCTCCCACAGGTCCCTGCTAAATACAGGCCTGTGAGGGAGGAATTAGATCAACCGAAGGAAGTCTTCGCGCCAAACTGCCTTGGCCGGCAACGCGACGAAGTGCGGGTTCAGCAGCGACTCCCGCGCCGGGTAGCGGAACGGCAGGCCATCCACCCCAAGCACCTCGCCACCGGCACCTTCCACCACACCCTGCGCCGCTGCAGTGTCCCACTGCGACGTCGGCGCCAGGCGCGGGTAACAGTCGGCGCTGCCCTCGGCCAGCAGGCAGAACTTCAGCGAACTGCCCACATTGGCCAGCTCAAGCGCGCCCACTGCTGCCCCCAGCCCGGCCAGCAGCGCTTCCTGCTGCGGGCTGGAGTGCCGTCGGCTGGCCACCACTGTAAACCGCTCACCCTCAGGCGGGGCCGTGCGCACCTGGATCGGCGCAGCCGCCTGCCCCGGCTCGGCACGCCATGCGCCCAGGGCGCGACCACCAAAATAGCAGCGCCCACTGGTGGGCATCAACACCACGCCAAACACCACCTCGCCCTGTTCGACCAAGGCGATGTTGACGGTAAATTCTTCACTGCCGGCAATGAATTCCTTGGTGCCATCCAAAGGGTCCACCAGCCACCAGCGGCTCCAGCCCTGGCGTTCGGCCAGGGCAATGTCGCAGTCTTCTTCGGACAGCACCGCAATAGCCGGCGCCAGCGCCAGCAGGCCATCGGCAATCACCCGATGCGCCGCCAGGTCGGCGGCGGTCACCGGTGAGTCGTCTGCCTTGTTGGTCACTTCAACGCCCGCGCGCCAGAACGGCAGAATGGCTTCGCCCGCCACCCGTGCCAGCTTCACCACCTCATGCATCAGTTGCAGGTCGTTCATAGCGACAGCAGCCCCCGCTGGATGAGCAGGTCGCGGGCCAGGTACAACGCGGCCAGCGCGCGCCCCTCGCTGAACTGCGGGTGCATGGCCAGGGCCGCAAGCTCGCGCAGGTTGACCTTGTCCACCCCCATCGGCTCCGGCTCGTCGCCCTCCAGGCGCTCTTCGTACAGGTCGGTGGCCAGCACCACCTGGATCTTCTGGCTCATGTAGCCCGGCGACAGCGACAGTTCGGTCAGGTGCTCCAACTGGCGGGCACCGTAGCCGGCCTCTTCCTTTAGCTCACGGTCGGCGGCTGCCAGCACGTCTTCACCCGGCTCGATCAGGCCCTTGGGCAGCGACAGCTCATATTCATCGGTACCGCCGCAGTACTCCTCTACCAACACGGCGTGCTCGGCATCCAGCATGGCCACGATCATCACCGCACCATAACCATTGCCACGGCCCACCAGGCGCTCGTAGGTACGCTCGTTGCCGTTGCTGAAGCGCAGCTGCACGGCTTCGACACGAAACAGGCGGCTGCTGGCGACGATTTCGCGGCTGAGTACGGTGGGTTTCTGGCGCATGGGGCGGCTCCTTGGCGTGAACGGGTTACTATACCGTGGCTTGCCGACTGAACGAGAGTTTCCCATGCCTGTTCTTCCCTGGTCCGCCATCGACACCGTCCTGCTGGACATGGATGGCACCCTGCTCGACCTGCACTACGACAACCGCTTCTGGCTGGACCACCTGCCCCAGCGCTACGCCGAACTGCACGGGGTAAGCCGGGCCATGGCGCAAATGGAGCTGGAGCCGCTGTTCGAGCGCAATGCCGGCACGCTGAACTGGTACTGCCTGGACTTCTGGAGCCGCGAACTGCGGTTGCCGATCCGCGAGCTGAAGCAGGAAATCGCCCACCTGATTGCCCTGCGCCCCGACGCCGACACCTTCCTGGCAGCCATCCGCCAGGCGGGCAAGCGGGTGGTGATGATCACCAACGCGCACCGGGATTCGCTGTCGCTGAAGCTGGAGCGGGTGGAGCTGGCGCCGTATTTTGAACGGCTGATCAGCTCCCACGATTACGGTTTCCCGAAAGAGAACCCGCAGTTCTGGGATGCGTTGCAGGCGGATATCGGCTTCGAGCCAGGGCGTAGCCTGTTTATCGATGACACCCTGCCGATTCTGCGCAGCGCACGGGAGTTTGGTGTCGCCCACCTGCTGGCGGTGCGCCAACCCGACAGCCAGGCACAACCACGTGATACGGCGGAGTTCGCCGCGGTGGAAGACTACCGGGAATTGTTGGCTGGCCTTTAAGGGCCTCGTCGCAGGTAAACCCGCTCCCCCAGGTTTTTGGAAATGCCGGCAAATGCTATTCCTGTGGGAGCGAGTTCACTCGCGAAACTGCACCGCTGATCAGTCAGGAATACGCAGCACCTGCCCTGGGTAAATCTTGTCCGGGTGCGACAGCATGGGCTTGTTGGCCTCAAAGATCTTCTGATACTTGTTGGGGTCGCCATACACCTTCTTGGAAATGGCACTCAACGTGTCGCCCTTCTCCACCGTCACAAAACGCGCAGCCTGTGCCGCAGGCCCGGTAACCGTGATCTGATCTTCAACGCTGGCCACCCCATCGATGTTGCCTGTCGCCAGGATGATCTTTTCTTTCTCTTCCTGGCTGGCCACCTCGCCCTTCAGGATGACCTTGTCGCCCTCCACTGTGGCAGTGATATTGGGGTTGCCCAGGCCGACACTTTCCACGTGCTTCTTCAACTGCTCCTCGGCATTGGCATTGCCGGGGGTCAGCAGATCGATCAACTTCTCGCCTGCTTCCTTCACAAAGCTGAATAGACTCATGACGCTCTCCTTGTTGACGTGAACCCGTTGGACACCGGAGTCTAGGTCAAGACTCAACTTGTCGCTGCACTGCGACCAATCGACGCGGTCTATCACTACATAGACCCTAGCAATTAGACGGCGCCAGCCTGCAAGCCTAGGCTTGTGGCCTCAGAATGCCGCCGATTGCGTCGATCAAGAGCAAGCCCCGATGACCAGCAAGCCCCCGTTCTGCGCGGCCTCATCAGCCTTGGCCATGCCCGCCGCCAGCAACACCTACGATTACGTCCAGCTGGACGACGGCCAGCGTGACACCACCCCCCTGGCTGAAGAAGTGGCCCTGGCCATTGTCTACAACGGCCTGAACCAGGCGGTGATGCTGGTAAGCCCCACCGACCTGGAAGACTTTGCCGTCGGTTTCAGCGTGGGCAGCGGCATTGTTGAAAGCACGGCAGAAATCTATGACGTCAAGTTGTCGGGCAGCGGCGCATCGTTGTACGCCGACCTGGAAATTTCCAGCCGCGCCTTCTGGAACCTGAAAAACCAACGCCGCCAGTTGGCCGGTACCAGCGGTTGCGGCCTGTGCGGTGTCGAGGCGCTGGAGCAGGCGCTGCCAGAACTGACCAAACTGCCTGGCGCCCCGCTGCCACCAGCTGCTTGGCTGGTGAACCTGCGCAAGCGCATCGATGTGTTTCAGCCATTGGGCCAGCACAGCGGGGCGGTGCACGCGGCGCTGTTCATGGACCGGCACGGCGAACTGTTGATGGGCCGTGAGGACATTGGCCGGCACAACGCCCTCGACAAACTGATCGGCGCCCTGCTGCGCCAAGGCATCGACAGCCAGGGTGGCCTGGCCATCGTCACCAGCCGCTGCAGCCTTGAACTGATCCAGAAGGTCCTGCGCGCTGGCATCCAGACCCTGGTCAGCCTGTCCGCCCCCACCGGCCTTGCCCTGCAATGGGCGCGCAAGCACAACCTCAACCTTATCCACCTGCCCAAACACAGTGCACCGCGGGTGTATAGCCCCGCGGCGGAGTCGTAAAAGTCGTGAGCTCGTACCAGCATCTACCGGACAACGCCCCAGCCTCCCCTCCACGCTACAAGCCCTACCACGGCCCCGCCGGTGGCTGGGGAGCGCTGCGCAGCGTGGCCAAGGCCTGGGTTGGCAGTGACAACGCGCTGAAGAACATTCGCGCACTGCTCAAGACCAACCAGAACGGCGGCTTCGACTGCCCGGGCTGCGCCTGGGGGGACTCCCCGGAAAGCGGCATGGTGAAGTTCTGCGAAAACGGCGCCAAGGCGGTGAACTGGGAAGCCACCAAGCGCCGTGTCGACGCCGCCTTCTTCGCCCGCTACAGCGTTACTTCGCTGCTGCAGCAAAGCGATTACTGGCTGGAGTACCAAGGCCGCCTGACCGAACCGATGGCGTACGACGCCGACAGCGACCGCTACCAGCCCATCAGCTGGGACGCTGCCTTCGCCTTGATCGCCCGTGAGCTGAACAAGCTGGCCACCCCCGACCAGGCCGAGTTCTACACCTCCGGCCGGGCCAGCAACGAGGCGGCCTACCTGTACCAACTGTTTGTGCGGGCGTACGGCACCAACAACTTCCCCGACTGCTCGAACATGTGCCACGAGGCCAGCGGCGTAGCCTTGGGGCAAAGCGTGGGTGTGGGCAAGGGCACCGTGACCTTCGACGATTTCGAACACGCCGACGCCATCTTTGTGTGGGGCCAGAACCCCGGCACCAACCACCCGCGCATGCTCGACCCGCTGCGCGATGCGGTAAAGCGCGGCGCCCAGGTGGTGTGCATCAACCCCCTGAAAGAGCGCGGCCTGGAACGCTTCCAGCACCCGCAAAACCCGCTGGAAATGCTCACCAACAGTGACCGGCCTACCAACACGGCATTCTTCCGCCCGGCGCTGGGCGGCGACATGGCGATGCTGCGCGGCATGGCCAAGTTCGTGCTGCAGTGGGAACGCGAGGCCAAAGCCAACGGTGAACCCGCCGTGCTGGACCATGCGTTCATTGCGCAGCACGGGCATGGCGTTGAGGATTACCTGGCCGTGGTCGATGCCACCCCGTGGGAGCACATCCAGGCCCAGGCCGGGCTGCCACTGCACGACATCGAGCTGGCGGCCCGTATGTACTGCCGCAGCAAGCGGGTGATCATGTGCTGGGCCATGGGCATCACCCAGCACCGCCATTCGGTGCCCACCATCCAGGAACTCGTCAACCTGCAGATGCTGCGCGGCAACATCGGTGCCCCGGGCGCAGGCCTGTGCCCGGTGCGTGGCCACAGCAACGTGCAGGGCGACCGCACCATGGGCATCAACGAGCGCCCACCGGTGGCGCTGCTCGATGCCCTCGAAAAGCGGTTTGGCTTTCCGGTGCCTCGCCACAATGGCCATAACACCGTCGAGGCCATCCACGCCATGCTGGACGGGCGTGCCCGGGTGTTCATCGGCCTGGGCGGCAACTTTGCCCAGGCAACCCCGGATACCGAACGCACCGCCAAGGCGCTGCGCAACTGCGAGTTGACCGTGCACATCAGCACCAAGCTCAACCGCAGCCACCTGGTGCATGGCAAGCAGGCGCTGATTCTGCCGTGCCTGGGCCGCACCGATATCGACCTGCCGGCCGACGGGCCACAGGCCGTCACGGTGGAAGACTCGTTCAGCATGGTGCACGGCTCGAATGGGCAGCTCAAACCCCTGTCTTCGCAGATGCGTTCAGAACCTGCCGTTATCGCCGGCATCGCGGCCGCCACCTTGGGCAAGCGCCCGGTGGACTGGCACTGGCTGGTGGCTGACTACGACCGTATTCGCGACCTGATCGCTGACACCATCCCGGGCTTCACCGGCTTCAACCAGCGCATGCGCCACCCGGGCGGCTTTTACCTGGGCAACAGTGCGGCCACCCGCGACTGGAAAACCGCCACCGGCCGCGCCAACTTCAAGGCCAACCTGCTGCCAGATACCCTGCTGGATGAGCGCGTACGGGCCAGCGGCCAAGTGCCGGACCTGATCATGCAGTCGATGCGCTCGCATGATCAGTACAACACCACCATCTATGGCCTGGATGACCGCTACCGGGGCGTGCGTGGCCAGCGCGACGTGCTGTTTGCCAACGAAGCGGACATCATCCGCCTGGGCTTCCAGCCGGGGCAGAAGGTGGACATCGTGTCGTTGTGGGGCGATGAGCATGTGCGCCGTGTGCGCGGGTTCACCCTGCTGGCGTTCGACATACCGGCAGGGCAGGCAGCGGCGTATTACCCCGAGGTAAACCCGTTGGTACCGCTGGAGAGCATTGGCGATGGCAGCCATACGCCCACGTCGAAGTTCATCGCCATCAAGCTGGAACGGGCCGAGGACAACGGCCGCATTGTGTGACGGCCATCAACGAAAAAGCCCTGTTCCGGTGAGGTTCAGGGCTTTGTCATAAAGGTCTATGACCGCCAAAAACAGTTTAAGTTTCATAGCCAATTCAACAACTTACAGAATTGTGTACAACTCGTGCAGCTCGTCGGATTTACGTTGCCAGCCACGCAGGTTACCCGCAAATTCGCCTCGTCCTAACTCTGAGGCTCTCTTGATGAAGAAGTACTCCTCGATTCTGTTGTTGTCTTTCAGCTTGCTCAGCGGCGTTGCCATGGCAGGCGGCACCACCGAGGCCGGCATTGGCGGCGCATTGGGTGGGGTACTGGGCTCAGTCGTTGGCCAGTCCATCGGTGGTAGCACCGGTGGGGCCATCGGCGCGGGCCTGGGCGGTGCGGCAGGCAGCGCGGTAGGTGCCGACAAGCGCCAGCGCGGTGAGGCGGCCATTGGCGGCGCACTGGGTGCAGCGGGCGGCAACGTGGTTGGCCGCTCGGTGGGCGGTACCACCGGTAGCTACATCGGTGCAGCCGCGGGCGGCGGTGCCGGCGGCGCCCTGGGTAACTACATGGGTAACAAGGCCGACCAGGACGACCGCCGTGACCATCGCCGGTACCGTCGCGACTACGACGACCGCCGTCACTGGGACCGCGGCCCGGGCCCAGGCCCGCATTACGGCCACCGCAAGCATGGCCGTCATCGCCACCCTTGATGGCTCAGCCAGGCCGCACTGCAGAAGCCCCGCCCTCATGGCGGGGCTTTTTCGTCAAGGCTGTACCATCAGCGCCGACAACAGCGTGTGCAGCGGCTGCGGCAATGCAACGGGCTGGCCGCTGGCGCGTTCGATGAACACCTGCACCACGGTGCCTGCAGCGCAGGCCTGGGCTTCGCCAGGGCGGTACAGCGCCAGGCGATACTCCACCGTACTGCCAGCCAGGCGCGCCACGCCCAAGCCCACCTCCAGCACATCCGGAAATGCTGGCAAGGCGTAGAAGTCTGCCGAAGCGCTGACCACGAAAGCGGCCAGTTCACCGTCCCGCAAGTCGAGCTCGGCTTGCTCCACCAGGAACGCCTGAATGGCGGTTTCGAAATAGCCATGCACGGTTGCACCGGCAATGTGACCGTTAACGTCACTGTCCTGGGGGCGGGTGAGCACAGGGTGGAAATGGGTGAAGGCGGTGCGCGGAGGGGGTTGGATCATCGGGCTGGCTCATGTCTTGGCAAGGGATGCAGACAGTGAAACAGAAATCCGGGGTAAAAATCAGGGCCGCAAAGCGGCCCCTGATAGTGCGGTACTGCCCAGGTCAGCTTACAGCTGAGGGCCAGCAGCCTTGATGGCGTCGGATACTTCAAACTTCTTGAAGTTTTCGATGAACAGCTTGGCCAGGCCTTTAGCGGCCTCGTCGTAGGCTGCTTTGTCCGCCCAGGTGTTACGCGGGTTCAGCAGCTCGGTGTCGACGCCCGGAACAGCCTTGGGCACGTCCAGGTTGATGATGCCCAGGTGCTCGGTTTCGGCACCCACCAGCGCACCGCTCTGGATGGCAGCGATCACCGCACGGGTGGTCGGAATGTTGAAGCGGTTGCCCACGCCGTAGCCACCGCCGGTCCAGCCGGTGTTCACCAGGTATACTTTGGAGTTGAAGCCCTTGATGCGCTTGATCAGCAGCTCGGCATACTCGCCAGCCGGGCGCGGGAAGAACGGCGCGCCGAAGCAGGTGGAGAAGGTCGACTTGATGCCGCCGCCCGAACCCATTTCAGTGGAGCCAACCAGCGCGGTGTAGCCGGACAGGAAGTGGTAGGCCGCCTGCTCGTTGTTCAGGATCGACACCGGCGGCAGAACACCGGTCAGGTCGCAGGTGAGGAAGATCACCGCGTTGGGCTCGCCGCCCAGGTTGGCCTCGGAGCGCTTGGCAACGTGCTCCAGCGGGTAGGCAGCGCGGCTGTTCTGGGTCAGGCTGACGTTGGTGTAATCGGCATGCTTGTTGTCGTCGATTACCACGTTTTCCAGCACGGCGCCGTGCTTGATGGCCTTCCAGATAACCGGCTCGTTCTTCTCCGACAGGTCGATGCACTTGGCATAGCAACCGCCTTCGATGTTGAACACCACGCCCTCACCCCAACCGTGCTCGTCATCACCAATCAGGTAACGGCTTTCGTCGGCAGACAGGGTAGTCTTGCCGGTGCCGGACAGGCCGAAGAACAGGGTGACGTCGCCGTTTTCACCGATGTTGGCAGCGCAGTGCATTGGCAGCACGTCGGCAGCCGGCAGCAGGAAGTTCTGCACCGAGAACATGGCTTTCTTCATTTCACCGGCGTAACGCATGCCGGCGATCAGTACTTTCTTCTGGGCGAAGTTGAGGATCACGCAACCGTCGGAGTTGGTGCCGTCACGCTCGGGCACGCACTCGAAGTTGGCAACGTTCAGCACTTGCCACTCATCACGGCCAGCAGGGTTGTACTGCTCCGGGTTGATGAACAGGCAACGGCCAAACAGGTTCTGCCAGGCAGTCTGGGTGGTCATCTTCACCGGCAGGTAGTGGTCGGCTGCCGCACCTACGTGAACGTAGGAAACGAAGTGATCCTGGGCGTTGTTGAACGCCTCGACGCGGTCCCACAGGGCATCGAACTTGTCAGCCGGGAACTTGCGGTTGATCGGGCCCCAGGCGATGTCGTCCTGGGTGGAAGGTTCTTCGACGATGAAACGGTCAGCCGGGGAACGGCCGGTACGGTGGCCCGTCTCCACGACCAGTGCACCAGTATCGGCTAGTACGCCTTCACCGCGTTGCAGCGCTTCTTTTACCAGCTCATCGACGCTCAGGTCGGTGTACACGGTGTTGTTGGCTTGCGTCATGAGATACCCCATCCGGCCCGAGGCCGAGTGCTCCAAACGTTTTGTAGTCGTCTCGAAAAAACTACTACAGCGAAAAAAGTGGCCGGATTATGCCAGAAACGCCCAAAAAAAGTAGGCCCCTCCTGTCAGAACCGAGCTTTTGCGCAATTCGACAGGAGATTCTCCTGTAGTGAAACGTTTCAGTGACGAGTTTCTGAGGCCACGTCCGTGCCGCCACCCGCAAAGAGCTGTGCGACATCGTTGGCATCGAAGAAATAGCGCTGGTTGCAGAACTGGCAATCGATCTCCACCGTACCGCCACATTCTTCCACCAGCGCCTTGGCATCTTCTTCGCCAAGGCTGACCAGCGCATTGCCGGAACGTTCGCGCGAGCAGCTGCAGTTGAAGCGCAGCGGCTGCACATCGAACAGGCGCACGGCATCTTCGTGGTACAGGCGGTGCAGCAGGGTTTCGTTATCCAGCGCCCACTCGTCGGCTTTCAGCGTGCTGGCCAGGGCGACCACATGCTGCCAGCTTTCTTCACGCTCTTCGTCATCGGGCTGGCGATCACGTGGCAGTTGCTGCAGCAGCAGGCCCCGGGCCTTGCCGCCTTCGGTATTCAGCCAGAACCGCGTGTTCAGCTGCTGGGACTGAACAAAGTAATTGGTGAAACACTCCGACAGGTTGGCCCCGTCGAGGTCCACGGTACCTTGGTAACGCTGGCCCTTGACCGGGTCGATGGTCAGGGTCAGGTGCCCGTCGGGCATCAGCTGGGCCAGGGTGGCCTCGGCGGCGATCTGTTCGGCTTCGTAACGGGCCATGCCGCGGATGTCGCGCTCGCCAGAGCACTCCACCATCAACAAGGGGATGGGGCCGGCAGAACGCGCCTGCAGAATGAGCAGGCCATCGAACTTGAGCGCGCCGACCAGCAAGGCAGTGGCGGCCATCAGCTCGCCCAGCAACGCCTGCACGGGCGCGGGGTATGGGTGACGCGCCAGCACGGCGGCGTAGCTGTCATCGAGAGACACCCACTCGCCGCGCACGTCGCGCTCGTCGAAGATGAAACGTTGGGTGAAATCGGTATCTGGCAAATCGCTCATGGGTGTCTGGCTATCTGAAAATGATGACAAAATGATTGCGGAGAATTACAAATCCCGCCGTGGGGCGCCTTCGGGCGCTCATTTCCCTATTAGGAGATAGAGGTATCTTATGGACAATCGACCACTGTTCCAAGCGAGGTGGTCCTGGGGACCCTTGGTAGCGTGCACGCTACTGCCCATCGCACTACTGTGTTTCTGGTTGTGGCCTGTTGGCCAGAGCCTGTGCCTGGCATTCGACGAATGGCTGTTCCATACCCTGAACGCGCCGCTGGCCGAGAACACTACATGGCGTTACATCTGGACCGTTGGCAGCTTGCGCCCGTTCGACATCGTCGTGGGCCTGATCCTGCTGGCGGCGCTGATTCGTGGCAACTGGGTGTTCAAGGCCGTGCAGGTTCGCCAGGCGTTTTTTGGTTTTCTGGTCACGCTACTGCTCTTAGTGGTGATTCGTGCGCTGTTTTCCAAGTGGGTGGACGCTGCCGGCTGGCAGCACAACAGCCCGTCGATGATGTTCGACAGCGCTGTGCACCTGAGTGACTACTACCCCAACCTGGAATCCTCCTGGGAACTGAAAGACCGTTCCAGCAAGAGCTTCCCGGGCGATCACGCCTCGGTGCTGCTGATCTGGGCGCTGTTCATGAGCGTGTTCAGCCGCCGCATTGGGCAATACCTGGTGATCTGGGGCCTGGCAGTGCTGTTCATGCTGCCACGCCTGGTGGCGGGCGCCCACTGGGGGCAGGACGACTACATCGGTGGCCTGCTGATGGCTGTGCTGGCACTGGGCTGGAGCCTGTACACACCGCTGGCCGCCCACAGCACTGCGGCGCTGGTGCGTTGGACCGCGCCGCTGTTCAGGTTTGCGGCCAGGTTGCCGCTGATCAACAGGCTGGCGGTAGTGCGCTAGCGTGAAGGGGGCTGCCTGGCGGCCCCTTCAGTCAAAATTGCCATGCAGCTGGTGAATCTGCCGCCGCTGCTTCTTGGTTGGCCGCCCGTCGGTGGTCACGCCTACTGCCCCGGCCTTGCGCAATTCGGCCGCCTGCTCACGGCGGCGGATGCTATCTTCGGTTTCGGCATACAACGTCTGCGCCTCTGGCGCCCCACGGCGCACGGTCGTAAGCGCTTTCACCACTACGGTGCGCTCATCGAACCCGGTGCGCAGCACAAACTCGTCACCCACCCGCGGCTCCTTGCCCGGCTTGCATCGCTCGCCACGGCAGTGCACCTTGCCGCTTTCGATGGCCGCCTTGGCCAGGGCGCGGGTCTTGTAGAAGCGCGCAGCCCATAGCCATTTGTCCAGGCGAACCTTGTCGTCATCTTCGACTTTCTGTGCCATCCCCATACCTCGAATACTGTGTTTCACGGAACTGTACTACCGTAACCATCGGATGCAAAAAATCCCCGTCGTGCTTACAGTTCACTACCTCATCCGCAGGGTGCGTTTTGTGAAGACATTTGATCATCTGACTGTAATCGGCCTGCGCGAATGGGTTGCCCTGCCCGACCTGGGCGTGGCGGGGCTGCGCGCCAAGATCGATACCGGTGCAAGCACCTCCAGCCTGCATGCAACCGACATCGAGCCATTCGAACGCAATGGCGAGCCATGGGTCCGATTTACCGCGCACCTGGGCACGGTGGTGCAGTTGCGTCACCGCCGCTGCGAAGCCCCACTGGTGACCCGAAAAACCATCAGAAGCTCCAATGGCCATGCCCAGACGCGCTATGTGATCCGTACGTCGCTGGCGCTGGGTGACAGGGTGTGGGCGGTGGAATTTACCCTGGCCTGCCGCAAGAGCATGCGCTACCGCCTGTTGCTAGGGTCCAAGGCGTTGGTCCACGGCCAACTTGTGGTCAACCCTGGCGTTAAATATGTGCAGGACAAACCGGCCTTTCCGGCCACCCTCTCTTCATTAACAGGTGCTGCATGAAGATCGCTGTGCTGTCGCGCAATCCGCGTCTGTATTCCACCCGCCGCCTGGTCGAAGCCGGTACCCAGCGTGGCCACGAAATGGTAGTGATCGATACCCTGCGTGCCTATATGAACATTGCCAGCCACAAGCCGCAGATCCACTACCGCGGCAAGCCACTGGAAGGGTTCGATGCTGTCATTCCGCGCATTGGGGCATCGGTCACGTTCTACGGCTGTGCCGTGCTGCGGCAGTTCGAGATGATGGGGGTGTACCCACTGAACGAGTCGGTGGCCATCGCCCGCTCGCGGGACAAGCTGCGGTCGCTGCAATTGCTGTCACGGCGCGGCATCGGCCTGCCGATCACCGGCTTTGCCCACTCGCCAGACGACATCCCCGACCTGATCCAGATGGTCAACGGCGCGCCGCTGGTGATCAAGGTGCTGGAGGGCACCCAGGGCATCGGCGTGGTGCTGTGCGAGACAACCCAGGCGGCCGAGTCGGTGATCGAAGCGTTCATGGGCCTGAAACAGAACATCATGGTTCAGGAATACATCAAGGAGGCTGGCGGCGCCGACATTCGCTGCTTCGTGGTGGGCGACAAGGTGATTGCTTCGATGAAACGTCAGGCCAAGCCAGGCGAGTTCCGCTCCAACCTGCACCGGGGCGGCGTCGCCAGCCTGATCAAAATCACGCCTGAAGAGCGGATTACCGCGATTCGTGCGGCCAAGGTGATGGGCTTGAGCGTGGCGGGTGTGGATATTTTGCGTTCCAACCATGGGCCGCTGGTGATGGAGGTGAACTCATCGCCCGGGCTGGAGGGCATTGAAGTGACCACCGGCAAGAACGTGGCCGGGATGATCATCGAGCACCTGGAGAAGAATGGCGGCCCGAATCAGACCCGGACCAAAGGTAAAGGTTGATGCAAGCCTTTACCGGCCTCTTCGCGGCTGAAGCCGCTCCCACAGGATTACCGCAGCCTTCAGGTTTGTGCAGTACCTGTGGGAGAACGTGGCCGGCATGATCATCGAGCACCTGGAGAAGAATGGCGGCCCGAATCAGACCCGGACCAAAGGTAAAGGTTGATGCAAGCCTGTACCGGCCTCTTCGCGGCTGAAGCCGCTCCCACAGGATTACCGCAGCCTTCAGGTTTGTGCAGTACCTGTGGGAGCGGCTTCAGCCGCGACGAGGCCGGAAGGCCTCAAACAGCATTACGCGGTAACAGCAACCCCAGCGGCAGCCTTACCCGCGCCTCGATCCCACCACCGGACCGATTACGCAGCTCCACATTCCCACCATGCTGCGCCGCGATCCGCTTGACGATCGCCAGCCCCAGCCCGGTGCCTTTGCCACCGCGCGCCCGGTCACCACGAATGAACGGGTTGAAGATGGTTTCCAGCTCCGACTCATCGATGCCGGTACCCCGGTCCAGCACGCTCAGCACCACATACGGCGCACTTTCGTCACCAGATACATAGGCCGCCACCTCCACGCCTTTGCCCGCATGGTGCAGGGCGTTGCCGATCAAGTTGCCCAGCATGCGCTTGAGCGACACCCGGCGTACCGGGAACGGCGGAATGGGCTCCAGGCACAGACGCACGCGTTCTTGCGGCTGGTTGTACGGCGCCACCACCTCACGCACAAGCGCGCCCAGGTCGATTTCTTCCAGGGGCTCATCGCGGCCGTCGCGGATGAACGCCAGGAACTGATCGAGAATGGCGTCCATGTCTTCGATGTCCCGGACCATGTCGTCACTCAGGTCGTTGTCGCTGTCGAGCAATGACAGCGACAAACGCAAGCGTGTCAGCGGCGTGCGCAGGTCGTGGGAAACCCCGGCCAGCATCAACTCACGCTCGCGCCCGGCCTGCTCCACGTCCTCTGCCATCTGGTTGAACGCCTTGTACACCTCGGCCATTTCGCTGGGGGTGTCGCTGATGGGCAAACGCACACTGCGCCCCTGCCCCAGCTGGCGGGCGGCGAAGACCAAGCGCTTGAGCGGCTGGTTGAGCTGGCGCACGAAAATCCAGGCCGACGCCGTGGACAACAGGCCGATGGCCAGGAACCAGCCCAATACGTTCCAGATTTTCTGGCCGCGCAGCGGGTGTGGGTACAGCGGCACTTTCAACCAGCCAGGGCCCAGGCTGGGGGCGTTGACCCACAGCGCCGGTGGCGCATGAATGCGCAAACGCACCTCGGTGTCTTCGCCCAGCTCGGCCTGCATCTGCCGCTGGTAGATTTCGCTGTACGGCCAGTGCTGCTCGCCCTCGGGCACGCCCGAGCCGGTCACCCGGATAAGGCCTGCCGCTTCGGCGATCTGGTCGCGGTTTTCTTCATCCGCCGCCCAGTAGGCGCGCAGTGTCAATGCCACGCCATGGCTGTACTGCCGGTCGACCAGCACGTCCTCGTTCATCAACAGGTAGACCAAGGTGAGTGCCTTGGAGAACAGGACGACGATCAGGACCAGCCACAGCGTGCGGGCGAAGAAGCTTTGCGGAAACCACAGAGGGGTTTTCATTCAGTGGCTGACATCATTTGCCGGCATTGCCATCCGGTACGAATACATAGCCCACGCCCCAGACCGTCTGGATGTAACGGGGCTTGGACGGGTCGGGCTCGATCATGCGGCGCAGGCGCGAGATCTGCACGTCGATGGAACGTTCAAGCGCATCCCACTCGCGGCCACGGGCCAGGTTCATCAGCTTGTCGCGGGTCAGCGGCTCGCGGGCGTGCATCACCAGCGCCTTGAGCACGGCGAATTCGCCGGTAGTGAGCATGTGCACTTCGTTGCCGCGCTTGAGCTCGCGGGTGGCCAGCGACAGCTCGTAGTCACCGAAGGTGACCGACTCGTCTTCGCTGCCCGGCGCACCCGGCACGGTAGGCGCCTGGCGGCGCAGCACGGCCTTGACCCGCGCCATCAGCTCGTCCGGGTTGAACGGCTTGCCCAGGTAATCGTCTGCCCCCAGCTCCAGCCCCTTGATGCGGCTGAGTTCGTCACCCTTGGCGGTGAGCATGATGATGGGGATTTGGTTGTTCTGCTGGCGCAGGCGCCGGCAGGCGGACAAGCCATCCTCGCCAGGCAGCATGAGGTCGAGCACCACCAGGTTGAACACCTCGCGTTGCAGCAGGCGGTCCATCTGTTCGGTGTTCGGCACCGCACGGGCGCGATAGCCCTTGCTGGTGAAGAAACGTTCCAGCAGGCTGCTGAGCCCCGGATCGTCATCGACGATAAGAATCTTTTCACCTTCAGCGGTGTTTGGCGTGCCGGTCATGAATAACTCCTCTGGTATCGCCGCGCATTATGGCGTAGCCGTTGTAGCGCGTGCCGTGAGCATTGTTAGCAGATTTTTCCCCGGGCGCCAGTTCCCGCTGGCGGCGGGCCATCACCGCAAGCCGTTTGCGATGGGTATAATGCGCCGCTTTCATCCAGCGCCGCCGGGCGAAAAGCCCACCGGCGACCCGTATTCAAGAATGTCAGGTGGTTTACATGGACAGCATCAACAGCCGTATCGCCGAGGAACTGGGCGTGCGCCCCCAGCAGGTCGAGGCGGCCGTGGGCCTGTTGGACGAAGGCTCTACCGTGCCCTTCATCGCCCGTTACCGTAAAGAGGTGACCGGCAGCCTGGACGACACCCAGCTGCGCCACCTGGAAGAGCGCCTGCGCTACCTGCGCGAACTCGACGAGCGCCGTGCCAGCATTCTTGGCAGCATCGAGGAGCAGGGCAAGCTGACCCCGGAGCTGGCCCGCGAGATCAAGCTGGCCGACACCAAGACCCGCCTTGAAGACCTGTACCTGCCGTACAAGCAGAAGCGCCGCACCAAGGGCCAGATCGCCCTGGAAGCCGGCCTGGGCGAGCTGGCCGACAGCCTGTTCAACGACCCGACGCTGGTGCCGGAAGACCAGGCCGCCCGTTTTGTCAGTGCCGACAAGGGTGTGGCCGACACCAAGGCTGCGCTGGAAGGCGCCAAGTACATCCTCATGGAGCGTTTTGCCGAAGACGCCGCGCTGCTCGACAAGCTGCGCAGCTTCCTCAAGCACGAGGCCGTACTCACGGCCCGCGTAGTACCCGGCAAGGAAGAGGAAGGCGCCAAGTTCCGCGACTACTTCGCCCATGACGAACTGCTGCGCAACGCCCCCTCGCACCGTGCCCTGGCCATCTTCCGCGGCCGCAACGAAGGCGTGCTCAGCGCCTCGCTCAAGGTTGGCGAAGAACTGCCAGGCACCCTGCACCCGTGCGAGCTGATGATTGGCGAACACGTGGGTATCGAGAACCGCAGCCGCCCGGCAGACAAGTGGCTGGGCGAGGTGGTGCGCTGGACCTGGAAGGTCAAGCTGTACACCCACCTGGAAACCGACCTGTTCGGCGAACTGCGCGATAACGCCGAAGGCGAGGCCATCAATGTCTTCGCCCACAACCTGCACGACCTGCTGCTGGCCGCACCAGCCGGCCCACGCGCCACCCTGGGCTTCGACCCGGGCCTGCGCACCGGCTGCAAGCTGGCCGTGGTGGATGCCACCGGCAAGCTGCTGGACTACGCCACCGTCTACCCGCACGCGCCGAAGAACGACTGGGACCGCACCCTGTCTGTCATGGCCGCCCTGTGCGCCAAGCACTCGGTGGAGCTGGTCGCGATCGGCAACGGCACCGCCAGCCGCGAGAGCGACAAGCTGGTGGCCGACCTGGTCAAGCAGTACCCGGCACTGAAGATCACCAAGGTGATGGTGTCCGAGGCCGGTGCTTCGGTGTACTCGGCGTCGGAACTGGCCGCGCGGGAATTCCCGGACCTGGACGTGTCGATCCGTGGCGCTGTCTCCATCGCCCGCCGCCTGCAGGACCCGTTGGCCGAACTGGTCAAAATCGACCCAAAATCCATCGGTGTCGGCCAGTACCAGCACGATGTGTCCCAAATCAAGCTGGCCCGTGGTCTGGACGCCGTGGTCGAGGACTGCGTGAACGCCGTGGGCGTGGATGTGAATACCGCTTCGGTGGCCCTGCTGACGCGTATTTCCGGCCTGAACGCCACACTGGCGCAAAACATCGTTGCCCACCGTGATGCCAACGGCCCATTCGCGACCCGCGCGGCGCTGAAAAAGGTCAGCCGCCTGGGTGAGAAAACCTTCGAACAGGCCGCAGGCTTCCTGCGCGTCATGAACGGCGACAACCCACTGGACGCTTCTGCCGTGCACCCGGAGGCCTACCCGCTGGTGCAGCGCATCGCCGCCGGCACCGACCGTGACATCCGCTCGCTGATCGGTGACAGCAGCTTCCTCAAGCGCCTGGACCCGAAGAAGTTCACCGACGAAACCTTCGGCCTGCCGACCGTCACCGACATTCTGCAAGAGCTCGACAAACCCGGCCGCGACCCGCGCCCCGAGTTCAAGACCGCCACCTTCCAGGATGGCGTCGAAGACCTCAAGGACCTGGAGCCGGGCATGATCCTGGAAGGCGTTGTGACCAACGTCACCAACTTCGGCGCGTTCGTTGACATCGGCGTGCACCAGGATGGCCTGGTACATATTTCGGCACTGTCGGAAAAGTTCGTCAAAGACCCTCGCGAGGCGGTCAAGGCGGGCGACGTGGTCAAGGTCAAGGTCATGGAGGTGGATATCCCGCGCAAACGCGTCGGCCTGTCCATGCGCATGGGCGACACCCCGGGCGAAAAGGTTGAAGGTGGCCGAGGCAACGGCGGCAACCGTGGCAATGGCGGCAACCGCCAGCAGCAGGCCCCGCGCCAGCGCGAAACGGCAACCGCTGCCCCGGCCAACAACGCCATGGCGGCGCTGTTCGCCAACGCCAAGCAGTTGAAGAAGAAGTGATGGACGTCCCGCGCGAGTACGTCGAAAGCGCCTTCAGCCAGCTGCTGGGCTGCCGCCTGCAACACCTGGAAGCGGGTGTTGCCGAAGTAGCCCTGGCGCTGGAGCCACACTTGCGCAACCGTGGCCAGAAGCTGCATGGCGGGGCGATTTTCAGCCTGGTGGACATCGCCATGGGCCTGGCCTGCTCGGCCAGCCATGGCTTTGACCAGCAGAGCGTCACCCTGGAGTGCAAGATCAACTACCTGCGCGCCGTCAGCGAAGGCGAGGTGCTCTGCATCGCCCGTGTGCTGCACGCCGGGCGGCGCACCCTGGTGGTCGACGCCGACGTAGTCCAGGGCGACAAGCGGGTGGCGAAGGCGCAAGGAACCTTCGTCGTCATCTAGCTCACAAAGCAGTATCTGCGGTATTTTCCAGCAGTGCGCTGGCACTGCTGGGGCCGTGTAAACCAGGCGACAACGCCAGTTCCTTTCTTCCTACCCTTGTAGACCGTTATCTCTACCCCCATATTGGGGCGACTGACGCGTGAAGGAATACATCTTGAGCGAACTCCTCAACCGCCGCCTGAGCCTGCTCGGCGCAAATCTTCCCCTGCTCAAGCAGTGCCTGCACGGTATTGAGCGCGAATGCCTGCGCGTGACCGACCAAGGTCGCCTGGCCCAGACCCCGCACCCGGAGGCGCTGGGCTCGGCCCTCACCAACGAGCGGATCACCACCGATTATTCCGAGTCGTTGCTGGAGTTCATCACCCCCGCACTGCCCGACCCCGCCGAAGTCCTGGAAAACCTCGAGCAAACCCACCGCTTCGTCTACAGCAAACTGGGCGAAGAGTACTTGTGGAGCCCGTCGATGCCGTGCTCGCTGCCGGCCGAGGAAGACATCCCGATCGCCGAATACGGCACCTCCAACATCGGCAGGCTCAAGCACGTGTACCGCAAGGGCCTGGCCCTGCGCTACGGGCGCACCATGCAGTGCATTGCCGGTATCCACTACAACTTCTCGCTGCCCGAGGCGCTGTGGCCGCTGTTGCGCGATGCCGAAGGCAGCAGTGAAAGCGAGCGCGACTATCAGTCGTCGGCCTACATCGCGCTGATCCGCAATTTCCGCCGTTACAGCTGGCTGCTGATGTACCTGTTCGGCGCCTCCCCGGCCCTGGACAAAGGCTTCTTGCGCGGCCGCCCGCACCAGCTCGAAGAACTGGATGCCGATACCCTGTACCTGCCCTACGCCACCAGCCTGCGCATGAGCGACCTGGGTTACCAGAGCAATGCCCAGGCGGGCCTCACGCCTTGCTACAACAACCTGGCCAGCTACACCGACAGCCTGCGCAAGGCAGTGGGCACCCCCTACCCACCGTATGTGGAAGTCGGTACCCACGTGGACGGCGAGTGGGTGCAGTTGAACACCAATATTCTGCAGATCGAGAACGAGTACTACTCGAACATTCGCCCAAAACGCGTCACCTATACCGGCGAGCGCCCGATCCAGGCGCTGGCTTCGCGTGGCGTGCAGTACGTGGAAGTACGCTGCCTGGACATCAACCCGTTCCTGCCGGTGGGCATCGACATCAGCGAAGCACGCTTCCTCGACGCCTTCCTGCTGTTCTGCGCGCTGGATGACAGCCCGCAGCTGGGCAACAGCGAATGCACCCAGTGCACCAGCAACTTCCTGAAAGTGGTCAAGGAAGGCCGTCGCCCAGGGCTGGAACTGCAGCACAATGGCCAGCCGGTCAGCCTGGCTACCTGGGCCAGCGAACTGATCGGGCAGATTCGCCCACTGGCCGACCTGCTGGACCAGGCGCACGGTGGCGACGACCATGCCAAGGCCCTTGACGCCCAGCAAGCCAAGGTCGAAGACCCGGCCCTCACGCCGTCTGCCCAAGTGCTTGCCCGCATGACCGAGCATGACGAAAGCTTCGTGGCGTTTTCCTTGCGGCAAAGCCGCATCCACGCCGAAACCCTGCGCGAGCAGCCGCTACCGGTCGAGCGCCAGCAGGCGTTCGAAACCCTGGCCCGCGACTCGCTGGCAGAGCAGTCCCGCCTTGAGCAGCAAGAGGTGGGTGACTTCGACCTGTTCGTGGGCGCTTACCAGGCGAGCATCCTGGCGATCAGCAACTGATGAGCCGCAGCAGCACCCCACGCAGGCCCCGCGCCAGCAGCCAGGCCCGGATCGACGCGATCCTGGCTGCTGCGCGCGAGCTACTGGCAGGCGAAGGGGTTGCTGCACTCTCGATCTACAGCGTGGCGGAACGTGCGCAGATTCCGCCTTCGTCGGTGTACCACTTCTTCGCCAGCGTGCCGGCATTGCTCGAAGCGCTTACCGCCGATGTGCACCGGGCATTCCGTGAAGCCCTGAGTGCGCCCATCGACAGCAGCGCATTCACCACCTGGCACCAGCTGTCGCGGCTGATCGAACAGCGCATGCTGGGCATCTACCACCAGGACGCCGCGGCCCGTCAGTTGATTCTGGCCCAGCATGGGCTCAGTGAAGTAGTACAGGCCGACCGTCAGCACGACATGGAGCTGGGCGAACTGATGCACCGCCTGTTCGACCGGCACTTCCAGTTGCCGAGCCTGCCAGACGATGTAGAGGTGTTCGCCCTGGCCATGGAGCTGAGCGACCGGGTGTATGCCCGGTCGATGCAGTTGTACGACCAGATCACCCCACGCATGGCCGAAGAAGGCATGCGTGTGTTCGAAGCCTACATGTCCCTCTACCTCCCGCCGTTCCTGCCACCGCGCAAGGCGAGCTGAGCACATACATCTACCACCGGCTGAACCGTCGCGATGCTTTCAATGGGTGCACCACATGCCACCCCATAGGGACCATCGCCCATGCCCACCTCCTCCGCCCAGCCGGGCCTCATCAAGACGCTCCCCGCCTCGGCCCTGAACGCCGTACCCGAACACCTGGCCGGCAAAAGCAACGTGCTCACCGCTGCACAGCCGGCCCTGGCCGCCTGCACCAAGCAGCTGCGAGACCTGTTCGGTCAGGCGCCCAGCCTGCGCCAGACCTTGCTCGACACACTGCAGGCTGAATTGGGGATAGACCCAACCCACTGCGGGCTGTGTGATGGCGCCAACCAGACCACCTTGCTTTCATTCGCAGCCCGCCTGCTGGCGAACCCGACGTTCACCAACCCGTTTGCCAGCTGGACAACGTGGGGCTTTGCAGAAGGCAGTGATCACGCCCGGATGACCGCCGCCGACTGGTTACGCCACCTGGGGCCGCTGGCAAACACCGCCAGGCTGCGGGCCACCCGCAGTTACTGGGCTGCCCGCATGCCGGGTACTGCCGTTTCACGGCAAAGCCATGCAAGCACCCTGCTGCGCGAGCATTTCGAGCACAGCCTGGACATTGCCTACGGGCTGGGAAACCTGGCAACCAGTGCCTGGCTCACTGCAAGGCAAGCCAACCCACGCTTCGCTCAACTGCAATGGCAACCCGCTGGCGCGCCAACGCTGAGCAGTGTTGCGGCGATGGTTGTAGAGCCTGAACCCGAAGCAACCGGCTGGCTGCTGTACATGCCAGGGCTCACAACCAGCACTGTGCTGTTCAGCGACCTGAAGCGCCTGCGTACCTGGGTATTCGAGAACCGCCACACCTTCTGGCCGGACCCGCGGTGGCCCATCACCCTGGGCAGCAGCGACGATGTACTCATAACGCCGCTGCACGGCGAAGGTTTCAGCGCACTGATGGCAGAAACCCTGGCGCAGCACCAGGGCCTTATCGACCATCACCTGCTGCAGTCGTGCCAAACCAGTGCCACGGCCCCACTGGACTGGACAGCCCTGCAAGCCTGGGAGAACCAGCGAAACGCCATCGTGGCAGAGGCTTTGCCCCAGGACCTGGCGGCACGGATCGCCCAGGTATGCGCCGACGACGCCGCCATGGCCACGCAAGAGGTGCATTTCGCCTGCCTTGAGGAACACCTGCCCATCAGTTGGCGGCAGCAGCGTGTCGAACAGCAGGAGGCGCTGCTGGAGGGATACCTGGCAGGCGACACCGCGCCGACCTCGGCCAAAGTGACACAGCTGCGCGAACAACAGGCGGCACAGGACCTGGTGAAAACTACGCTGGACACCTACCTGCTCGCCCTGCCTGAGCCCGTGAGCAGCGCCGTGCTGCACCAGCAGGCCAGCGACAAGACCAGGCGCATGCAGATTGCAGAGGGGCTATGCCAGGCGCTGCTGGCCGAAGCACGGCTGCAACACACGCTGGGCGAGCTGACGGCTGCCCACCTTGGCTGGGTGGAACACCTTGTCAACAGGCCGGAGCCAAGCCTGCAAAGACCGGTACAGGTGCGTGCGCTGGCAGTGATCAGCGCCGGCCAGCGCTGGGTATTGAGCGGTTATATCACGGTGCGTGAACTGCCCGCTGAGCCCGCCCTGGAGCAGGACCCAACGCTGCTGCTGTACCGCCCAGGCCAACGTGGCGGGCTGCTGGCGTTCGCTGACGAACCGGCACTTGAACGCAGCCTGCTGGCTACCCTGGACGGCGCATGGCCCGATGCGCTGCTGGAGGCCGCCCACGCCAGCGATGGCGTGCCGCTGCACTCTAGGCTGAGCAACGCGCCCACCTTCGCATTCGAGCATCCGCCCGTCGATGGGCACTTCATGCTGCAATGCGTTGACGCCATCGCTGCCTCCCTGCCCGCTGACACTTCACGCGAACAGGCGCGTCAGCGGCTGTGCATCAGTGAACATCGCGCCAGGTTGACCGCCTTTGCACGGTTCGCCGAGAAAAACCGCAGCAGCCACTTTCAGCACAACCTGCCTCGGTTGAGCCACCTCGATGCCCAGCAGATCGCCGCAGTGGCTGCCCAGATCGAAACACTGCAAGCGTCACTGCGCACCGCTACCGGCCTGCTCACGTCGAGCCTGCCACCACGCGATCAATTTACCCGCCAACTGCTGAGGGACCATTTGCGCACTGCATTCGGTGTGCAGGATGCCGGGCAGATCACCCTCGACATCGCTGACAGTGTCACCATGAACAAAGAGGTGACCGGCCAATCGGCCGCCGGTGGTGCGGGGGCGCGGGACGTACCCGTGTTCAGCACGGCGCGCAGTGATGTGCCACTCGAAGCCTTCATCATGGTGGCGCTGGATGAACAGCGCCGCCTGCGCCTGGGCAATGCCACGGTAAAGTTCGAGCCTGCGAACCCTTATCTGGCACAACGGCTTACGCCAGCGCGCATTGCCGTGCTGATTACCGAACTGGATGCCGCTGGCCGCTTCGAAACACACATCGCCCAAGCCTATCTGGGCTTCGAACATGAAACGCCCTGGCAGGTGGCCTGGCGCCAGGAAACCCTGCGTGCCCCATACGAGCATCGCCTGAAGCTCCTGCTGCTAAGTCGCCCCGCCAGCCTGGATGCCAGCGGCCAGCGCATGCTCGAAACGTTCTACAGCGAACAGGTGACTATAGGCACAGACAGAACCCTCGCCTACCACTCGCTGGAGTTGAAGCCAGGTGTGGCGGGCGATGGCTCGAGCAGCAGTGTCGGCCTGGCTGGGATTGCGCTGGTGCAAGGCACGGCAGGCCCGGTGCTGCTCTACATGCCGGAGGCTCCCAACGGCAAGGCCATCAGCCAGTACCCAGACAGCAGTGCGGCATGCAAAGCGCTGCAGACCATGGCCTTGGACAGCGCCATGGCCCGCTACCTGGCCGAGCAGACCTTGACCGGCAACCCGGATGAGCATGAGCAGTACATCAATGCCGCGCTGCAGGCAGGCTTCAACGGTTTCATCGGCGTGGGCATCGCGCTTGCGCCGAGCCTGCCAACCTACGAGTCCCGCCAGGGCATGGGGGCGCTTATACGCCATCATCGCGCCACCTCTCGCAGCCAGGCTGACCTGGCCCTCGCTGCGCCACAGGTTTTTGACCGTTACTTTTTCATGGGGCTGCGGCTGGTACTCGGTATATTGCCCGGCGCGGGTACCGGCCTTGCGCTCTACGACGGCTGGCAGGCGGCTACTGCTGCGGTCACCGCTTTCGAACAAGGCAACCTGGAAGACGGCCTGACGCACCTCGTCAGCCTGCTGCAGTCGATCAGCGACGCAGTGCTGACCATGGCTCCGCTGGTTGTGGCCACTGGCAAGCCTGCCATCACGGCGCGGCTTCTGGCCCAGCAACGTCAGCGCCTGCAACCCCTGCGCCCGGTGAGCGGAACACCCCTCCCACCCCTCGGTGCCTTCAGCGGCTACGAAACCGACGTGCCCAGCGGCCCGATGGTGCGTTGCAGCCTTCCCCAGGGCGCCGGGGTATTCGAGCACACGGCGACCCAGCAAACCTACATCACCCGCAACACAGCCTGGTACGCAGTCGAATGGGATGCTGCTCACCTGACCTGGAGGCTTAAACCCCAGGGCATACGCAGCTATCGTCAGCCTGTGCGGCTCAGCGAGCAAGGGGTCTGGGAAACGCCTGGCCGCCTCAGTGGCCTATTGGTGGACAGCGGCCTGCGCGGGGGCGGCGGTGCACTTACCTCGCTGTACAACCGTGGCGTCGCCTACTGGCGCATGGCGATGCGCGCCCAGCCCCGGCGCCTTACCGGCCTGGAACTGGCCCACGACATCAATGACGAGCTCATCCGCAGCCGGCCCCGCCTGGCGCAGAAGCAGGCGGCCTACCGTGCGGCGGTGGAGGCTGTGGGCGAAGGCAGGCAGCCCACCGAGGGGCAACGGGCTGCCTACATCAATGCACGCACGCAACTGGCCGAAGAACTCCAGGGCAACGTGGCGTTCAACGAGCGGGCCGTGGCGCGCCTGCGGGAGCAACGTGCCACGCTGGCTCGGGCAGACTACGTACGCTTCAAGGCCCTGTGCGAAGAAAACATTCTTGAGATGGCGGTGCTGGACATGCACCTGGTGTCGGACCGCTTCACCCTCGCCACCCAGCAGGTCAAGCTGGCGTTCAGCGCCATTCAGGCACTGCCTGGGTCTACCACACACACCTCGGTCGCCAAGCGCCTGACCCAGAATTCACTGGCGGCAAGCAAGGAGATGGTGCTGACGCTGATGGAGGCGGAGCGCCTGGCCGCCAGCCATCAGGTACGGCGCACCACCTTGCAAGGTAATGCTCTGAGCACCTACATGGCCCGCGTGCAGCAGACCGGCCTGGTGCTGGACCTGACCAACACCCGCGTGGTCAGGGCGTCGATCCTGTCGATGATCCTGTTCAAGGCAAGCGCGGTGGAGCACCCGCGCATGGGCGCCTTCATGACCCACTTCCATGAACAGGGGGTGGCCCTGCGCAGCACCCTGTACAGCCAGGTACAGCTGCCGCAAGCGCGCCTCACCCGGGCCCAGGAGCGCACGTTCCTCAGCCACGCCAGAAACCGCTACGGGCGCTACCTGAACCACCTGACTGCCTGGGAAGACAACTTCACGGACTTGCTGGCGCCTGCAGAAACCTCGTCGTTTCGCCACCTCATGCGGGAAATGATCGACGAGATCGACGTCAACCTCGCCAAGGCCAGCTTGCCCCGCCCTTCTACCGACCAACCCCCGCGGGGCGCGAGCCGCCCACGCTTGTTCGAGACGGTGGAAGGCCCCTTGATCGGTAACGCGTTCGTCGAGCGCGGCCAGACGCGCATGCGCATCAACCAGCCCAATTCCGAACAGGCCCACACTGTTTACGTCAAAAGCGAGACAGGCCCATGGCAACAGGTAGCTGAAGAGCCCTGGATGCCCACGCAACCCCTACCCTCGCTGCTTGAAACCGCCAGCGCCCGCCTGAATGCCATCGATCAGCAACGGGCCAGGCTGCACCAGTACCAGAAACCGCAAACCCTCCCGGTAGACCTGGAAGACATCGCCGAAGGCCACGCCCAGCAGCTGCGATTTCTGGGCGAGAGCATCCGGCGCAAGGCGGGTACTGCGTTCAACGCCAGCCACCTGGCGCTGACCCAGCAGCTGGACACCGCCGCAGCAGAGATGCATGCACTGGGCCGGCAACTGCGCATAGCCCAGAGCAAGGCAAGCAGCAAGCCGACAGTGGCTTACCTGGAGTACCTGGTGGAACAGCAGGAGGTGGAGCTTGGCTGGTCGCGCACGCTGAACCCGAAACGGGACCGCAAAGGCAACCCGGTGGAATACCTGGAGGAATACCGCATAGTGGACCGCACCAGCGGGCAGCCGCTGTGGTATGCGCACTTTCACTTCCGACACAAACCGGCAAGCGGCTTCACCCGCCTGGAAGCAGGCCACCTGAAACTGGCCAGCGAACGGGACCTGGGGGAAGGGGCCTGGCGCGCGGCCATGACTGAGGCCCAGGCCAACAAACTGTTCGGCAGCCTGCGCCCGGCTGGCTGACAAATGCCGCATCACCCGGGCTGCCTGACAGCCCGGGTGCCGTTTGGCTTACAGCTTGGCGATGGACACTTCGGTGGATTTCACGAAGGCGATCACTTCGCTGCCAACCTGCAGTTCCAGCTCACGCACCGAGCGGGTGGTAATCACCGAAGTGACGATACCCGAGGCAGTCTGCACGTCGATTTCCGACAGTACCGGGCCTTCCAGGATTTCTTTCACAGTACCTTTGAACTGGTTACGAACGTTGATGGCTTTGATGGTCATGGGGTAATTCCTTCTATGGGCTTCAGTGGGTTCAGAGCGCCCAGCGCAGTTGCGTGGGCAAAGGGGCTACAGGGTCAGGTTCGGGGGCTGTGCCCGGCGCTGACAGAACACGTTGCAAGACCTCGCTTTCCAGCGCGGCCAGGCGATGGGAGCCACGCGCACGGGGCCGTGGCAGGTCGACGGTAAGGTCCAGGCCCACCTCGCCTTCTTCGATCAGAATCACCCGGTCGGCCACGGCGACTGCCTCGCTTACGTCATGTGTCACCAGCAGCACCGTGAAGCCATGCTGGCGCCACAGGCGCTCGATCAGTTGCTGCATCTCGATGCGGGTCAGGGCATCCAGCGCGCCGAGCGGCTCATCGAGCAGCAGCAGGCGCGGCTGGTGAATAAGCGCACGGGCCAGGGCCACGCGCTGCTTCTGCCCACCGGACAACGCCGCAGGCCATTCATGGGCGCGGTCGGCCAGGCCCACCGCCTCCAGTGCCTGCAGGGCGCGGGGCTGCCAGTCGCCCTTCAGGCCCAGGCCAACGTTGTCGATGACCTTTTTCCACGGCAACAGGCGGGCGTCCTGGAACATCAAGCGGGTTTCCTCGCGGGCCTCTTCCAGCGGTGCGGCGCCGGCCAGCAGCTGCCCGGCAGTGGGCTGGTCGAGCCCAGCCAGCAAACGCAGCAGCGTGCTTTTACCGCAGCCGCTGCGCCCGACGATGGCGACAAACTGGCCGGCCGGGATGTGCAGGTCGATGCCCTTCAAGACTTCGCGCGGGCCAAACGCCTTGCGCAGGCCGCTGGAAGCCAGCGGGATACCCCGCAGCAGGCGTTGTGGCGAGTCGTTAAGAATGGTCATGCGGCCTCCTTCCTTGCCACCTGGTAAGCCGGGTGCCAGCGCAGCCACACACGCTCCAGGCCACGGGCGGCCAGGTCGGCAAGCTTGCCGAGCACGGCGTAGAGGACGATGGCCAGCACCACCACATCGGTTTGCAGGAACTCACGGGCGTTCATGGCCAGGTAGCCGATGCCGGCATTGGCCGAAATGGTTTCGGCAACGATCAGGGTCAGCCACATGAAGCCCAGGGCAAAGCGCACGCCCACCAGAATCGAAGGCAGTGCGCCCGGCAGAATCACCTGGCGGAACAGGCTGAACCCAGACAAACCATAGCTGCGGGCCATTTCGACCAGCGCCGGGTCGACGTTGCGGATACCGTGGTAAGTGTTCAGGTAGATAGGGAACAGCGTGCCCAGCGCCACCAGGAAAATCTTGGCCGATTCATCGATACCGAACCACAGGATGACCAGTGGTATCAGCGCCAGGTGCGGCACGTTGCGGATCATCTGCACCGAGCTGTCGAGCAGGCGTTCGCCCCAGTTTGACAGGCCGGTGATGAAGCCCAGCACCAGCCCGATGCTGCCACCGATGACGAAGCCCAGCCCGGCGCGCCAGCCGCTGATTGCCAGGTGGGTCCAGATTTCCCCGCTGCGCACCAGCTCTACGCCAGCACTGAGCACGGCACTGGGCGCAGGCAATATGCGGGTAGACAGCCAGCCTGCACTGACGGCCAGCTGCCAGGCGGCCAGCAGCAGCACCGGCAGCGCCCATGGTGCCAGGCGCTGGGTCAGGGTGTTGGAAGTTGCACGGCTCATGACGGCCCCTCAGCTCTGCGCGACGGATTTAGGCAGGATGTCGTTGGCCACCATCTCGCCGAAGGGGCTGACGTAACCGCCTGCCGTGGCCTGTTCGGGGCGTTGCACGTCCAGGTGCGGGAACAGCAGTTCGGCCACTCGATAAGACTCTTCCAGGTGCGGGTAGCCAGAGAAGATGAAGGTGTCGATGCCCAAGGCTGCATATTCCTTGACCCGCGCCGCTACGGTCGGGCCGTCGCCCACCAGCGCTGTGCCGGCCCCGCCGCGTACCAGGCCAACGCCCGCCCACAGGTTGGGGCTGACCTCCAGCTTGTCGCGGCTGCCGTTGTGCAGTGCGGCCATGCGCTGCTGCCCCACGGAGTCGAAGCGGGCCAGCGAGGCCTGGGCGCGGGCGATGGTGTCGTCATCCAGGTGGGAAATAAGCTTTTCGGCTGCGGCCCAGGCTTCTGCGTTGGTTTCCCGCACGATCACGTGCAGGCGGATGCCAAAGCGCACCTCACGGCCCTGCTCGGCCGCCTTGGCGCGCACCTGGGCGATTTTCTCGGCAACGGCGCTGGGTGGCTCACCCCAGGTCAGGTACAGCTCCACCTGCTCCGCCGCCAGGTCCTGGGCAGCTTCGGACGAGCCGCCGAAGTACAGCGGTGGGCGCGGCTGCTGGATGGGCGGGTAGAGCAGCTTGGCGCCCTTTACCTGGATGTGCTTGCCGTCGTAGTCCACCACCTCGCCTTCCAGCACCTTGCGCCAGATGCGGGTGAACTCCACGGACGCCTCGTACCGCTCCTGATGGTTGAGATGCAGGCCATCACCGGCCAGTTCGTCCGGGTCGCCGCCGGTCACCAGGTTGAAAAGGGCGCGGCCGTTGGACAGCCGGTCGAGGGTGGCAGCCTGGCGGGCTGCCACGGTGGGCGAGATGATGCCGGGGCGCAGGGCCACCAGAAACTTCAGCCGTTGGGTGACTGGAATCAACGATGCCGCCACCAGCCAGGAATCCTCGCAGGACCGCCCGGTAGGGATCAGTACACCGCCAAAACCAAGGCGGTCTGCCGCCTGGGCAATCTGTTGCAGGTAACCGTGGTCAACCGCACGGGCACCATCGGAGGTACCCAGGTACTTGCCGTCACCGTGGGTGGGCAAAAACCAGAAAATATTGAGGCTCATTGGAGTTGTCTCCTGAAGGGTGACTCAGCCGAGGCAGCGCCCCGGCGCAGGCGAAGGGATCAAGGCGCGGTGGCGACCTTGGCCGGGGGCGTCCAGATCACGTCCTTGATGCTCAGCGGCTTGGGTATCAGCTTGAGCCCCTGGAAGGTGTCAGCGATCTTTTGCTGCGCAGCCACCACGGCCGGCGTCAGCGGCGCTGCACCGTAGCCTTGGCGCTTGACCGAGGTAAGGGTGATATCGGCGGGCAAGCCGAGCAGCGGTGCCACCTGATCGGTAACCTGCTGCGGGTTGGCCTGTGACCACTCGCCCACCGCACGCACCTCTTCGATCAGGGCGTTGATCACCGCCGGGTGCGCGGTGGCGTACTTGCGGGTGGCCAGGTAGAACTGGTGGTTGTCGACCAACCCCTTGCCGTCACGCAGCGTACGGGCTTGCAGTTGCTGCTCGGCGGCAGCCTGGTACGGGTCCCAGATCACCCAGGCGTCGACACTGCCGCGCTCGAACGCGGCACGGGCATCAGCGGGTGGCAGGTACACAGGCTGAATGTCGGTGTACTTGAGGCCGGCATCTTCCAGGGCGCGAACCAGCAGGTAATGCACGTTGGAGCCTTTGTTGAGCGCGACTTTCTTGCCCTTGAGTTCTTTTACGGACTGAATCGACGAGCCCTTGGGCACCAGAATGGCTTCGCTGTGCGGCGCAGGGGGCTCGTAGGCCACGTACAGCAAATCGGCACCTGCTGCCTGGGCAAACACTGGCGGGGTTTCGCCGGTAACCCCAAAGTCGACCGAACCGACGTTCAGCCCTTCAAGCAGCTGGGGGCCGCCGGGGAATTCTGTCCACTGCACCTGAATGCCCTGATCGGCCAGGCGCTTTTCCAGCGTGCCTTTGGCCTTGAGCAGCACCAGGGTGCCGTATTTCTGATAGCCGATGCGCAGGCTTTCGGCCTGGGCTTGGGTAATGGCGCCGAAGGACACAGCCGCCGCAAACAGGGCGACCAGACCGCGACGCAAGAAGACTGTGCGCATGGCGCTCTCCTGTGCGATGGGTTCGGGTTGCACCTGCTTGCCTCGTTGACGGGCGAGTAAGGTGGTAAAGCGGTGTAGCCGGTCAGATGCTCCAGCGAGCGCTGATCAGGCGTTCATTGAGTACGCCGGGCGCCACGGGGCGCGGCCGGCGGGCCAGCGCCACATGGAAGGTTTCCAGCGAGTCCAGCAGGCGGCCTTCCAGTGCCGGTGCCAGCACGGCGGGCTTGTTGCCTTCGCCGTAGGCTATCTGGCTGTCGTCGGCGAAGATCCCTTGCAGGGTCTCTTGCGCCTTGAGTGCTGACAGCACCGGTTTCAATGCGTAGTCCACGGCCAGCATGTGGGCGATGCTGCCGCCCGTGGCGATGGGCAACACGATCTTGTGTTCCAGCGCACGCTCAGGCAACAGGTCGAGCAGTGTCTTGAGGGCCCCGGCAAACGATGCCTTGTACACCGGGGTAGCCACGATCAGGCCGTCGGCCTGGGCCACCAGCTGTTGGAAGTGCTGCACCTGCGGGCTGTCAAAGCGCGCATGCAGCAGGTCTTCTGCGGGGAAGTCACGTACATGGAAGCTCACCACTTCCACGCCCTGGCCCTGCAGCCACTGGCGCGAGCGCTCGAGCAGCACGCCGGAGCGTGAACGGGTACTGGGGCTACCACCGATTGAGACGACCAGCATTGGAAGGCTTCCTTGTGTTCTGTTGAAACGACAGTAACAGCTTCTTTATATATCTATAAATCATATTTATTTATTTGTTTATTCCTTTTTAATCTTATCAATGCAGGCGGCTCCTCTGCGGGCGGGCAAATTCCTTCAGGCATAAAAAAAGGCCGTCGAAACGGCCTGAAACCCTGCTTGGCTAAGCGCGATGCAACAACGAATCCACTAACGATTGGGCTGGGGGGTCAACCGTAGGTACGGTTTCACGGCGCGGTACCCTTTGGGGAACCGCTGCTTGATTTCTTCCTCGTCCTTGAGCGAGGGCACGATCACCACATCATCGCCGTCCTGCCAGTTCCCTGGCGTGGCCACCTTGTGGGTGTCGGTGAGTTGCAGCGAGTCGATCACCCGCAGAATCTCGTTGAAGTTGCGCCCGGTGCTGGCCGGGTAGGTAATGGTCAGGCGCACCTTTTTGTTCGGGTCGATCACGAACAGCGAACGCACCGTGAGGGTATCGCTGGCGTTCGGGTGGATCAGGTCGTACAGGTCGGACACCTTGCGGTCGGCGTCAGCGATGATCGGGAAATTGACCACGGTGTTCTGGGTTTCGTTGATGTCGTCGATCCAGCGGTGGTGTGAGTCCACCGGGTCTACCGACAGGGCAATGGCCTTGACCCCACGCTTGGCGAATTCGTCCTTCAGCTTGGCGGTCAGCCCCAGCTCGGTGGTGCACACCGGGGTGAAGTCGGCGGGGTGGGAGAACAGCACACCCCAGCTGTTGCCCAGCCACTGGTGAAATTGGATTTTGCCTTCGCTGGAATCCTGTTCGAAATCGGGGGCGATATCGCCGAGTTTGAGGCTCATGGGCTGCAACTCCTGTGCTGGCGCCGTGGGGTATGGGTTCAATGTGCCTGCATTCGAATAAAAATAAAAAGAATAAATAATGATTTATTTATAATTTTTTAGCCTATTGAATTGCAGGTACAAAAAAGCCTCGCACACGGCGAGGCTTTCTACTGGCGCTACGGCTTACAGGAAGTTGTAAGTGTAGTTGAAGATCAGACGGGTCTGGTCCTGGTCAGCCAGCGAGCTGGTGCCGGTGCCACGGTATACGCCGTGACGCAGGCTGGCGCCCAGGCCCTTGAAGGTGCCTTCCTGGATCACGTAGTCGACGCGAGCGTCACGTTCCCATTCGCTGAAGGTGCCGTTGCCGTTGGCGTTCTTGCCGTCTTCACCCTTGAGGTACGAGACCGACGCCTTCAGGCCCGGTACGCCCAGGCGCGCGAAGTCATACGAGTACTGACCGAAGGTGGTGTTTTCACCCGCCTTGGCGAACTGGTTGATCATGCTGTCGGTGAACAGGTAGAAGCTTGCACCGCCGGCGCCTTCCAGCGAGGAGCGCGAGCCGTCCTTGCGCACGCTGCCCTGGTTCAGCCATACGAAGCCACCGTCGTCGTTGACGCGCTGGTGACCGACCATGAGCGAGTGGCCACCCAAGGTGTAGGTGAACATCGCGGACCAGGTCTTGTTGTCGACTTCGCCCGGGTTCTTGGCAAAGCCGCCGTTGTTGTTGAAGGTGTAGCCCGAATCGCCGTTGCGGCCGTCGCTGCTGCTGTTGAAATAGCGCAGGTCGGTCTTGAAGGACTGGTCGTCAGCGATCTTGAAGACGTGGGTAGCACCCAGGAAGTGCTGCTTGTAGAAGTCTTCCAGGTTCGAGTAGTAGTACTGCAGGGTCAGGTCTGGCGTGAGCTTGTAGTCCAGGCCGCCGTAGCGGAACTTGTTGCTGTCACGGAAGGCGCCGTTGACCGACAGGCCGGTACGGTTGCTCGAAGCACGGCCCATGGCGTGGGTCAGCTGGCCTGCGTTGATGGTGAGGTTGTCGATTTCCTTCGACTGGATGGTGCCACCCTCGAAGGTCTGCGGCAGCAGACGGCCATCGTTGGACACCAGGATCGGCAGGTTTGGCGCCAGGGCGCTACCGTAGTGAACCTCGGTCTTGGAGAAGCGTGCCTTGGCGTTACCGCCTACGCGCGCCCACTGGCTGGCAGAAGAGCCGTCGGAGTCGCTAGGGAAGAAGCTGCTGTTGTCAGGGTGCTTGCCGCGGCCACCGTCCAGGTGGATACCCCACAGGGCCTGTACGTCTACACCGAAGCCAACGGTACCCTCGGTGAAACCGGACAGGTAGTCGAGCTTGAAGCCCTGACCCGACTCACGGTTGTCTGCGCCACCGTCACGGTTGTCGTTGTTGAAGTACATGGTGCGCGAGCTGAGCGACAGTTTGCTGTCGTCTACGAAACCGGCAGCGCCTGCTTGTTGGGCGATAACCCCCAGTGCCACGGCGATGGCCAGGCTGGACTTGTACATGTTTTGCTCCTCTACGTTCTAATTTTTGTGTATCGCTGGCGGCGGGGTCTGTGCCCTGCTCACCGTGGATTGGCGATTTAGTCCCAAAGCGTGACCATTTAGTCAATCGTTTCTAAACATTTCGCGACTTTGGTCTAAGGCGCCACCTGGGCTACAGGATAATGACAATCCTATAAATCCAAAATGACTGTTTTGTGAAACCTTAAGATTTTTACGGAATATGGTGTGAACCTTTACTGCGTTTTGTTGTAGGTCACGCCAGGGGAATAACCATAGGTTATTTCCAGGCGGTTGGCGCGCATTTGCTGAAAAAGATCACCCGGCTGCACCAACCGCCTAAGCTAATGCCTAAAAGTTATTTATTTCGTCTTTCTTAGATCATTTAGCCTTCTCATCACTGCCTCCTTGCCGACGAGAACGCCCAATGAATCCGCATACTCCACTGCGCCTGCTTACCGCCCTGACCCTTGCCGGCGCCAGCTGGCTGGCACAGGCAGCCGACCTGACCATCGCCTATCAGACCACTGTCGACCCCGCCAAAGTGGCCCAGGTTGACGGCGACTACGAAAAAGCCAGCAAGGCCAGCATTGACTGGCGCAAATTCGATAACGGGGCCGATGTGATCACTGCGGTGGCCAGCGGCGACGTACAGATCGGCTACCTGGGCTCAAGCCCGTTGGCAGCGGCCGCCACGCGCAAGCTGCCCATCGAGACGTTCCTGATCGCCACGCAGATCGGCGCCGGTGAAGCCCTGGTCGCCCGCGACAACATCAAGACCCCGCAAGACCTGATAGGCAAGAAGGTGGCGGTGCCGTTTGTTTCCACGGGGCATTACAGCCTGCTGGCAGCGCTGAAAGGCTGGAACATCGACCCTGCCAAGGTGCAGATCCTCAACCTGGCACCACCGGCCATCATTGCCGCCTGGAAGCGTGGCGATATCGATGCCACCTATGTGTGGGACCCTGCCCTGGGTGTGGCCAAGGAAACCGGCAAGGTGCTGATCACCTCTGGCGAGCTGGCCAAGCAAGGCGCCCCGACCTTCGACGCCTGGATCGTGCGCAAGGACTACGCCACCCAACACCCTGAAGTGGTCAAGGCCTTCGCCAAGGTCACGCTGGATGCCTACGCCGCCTACCGCCACGACCCCAAAACCTGGCTGGCCAACCCCGACAACGTGGCCAAGCTGGCCAAGCTGTCGGGTGCCAAGCCCAGCGACATCCCGGTACTGCTACAAGGCAACGTCTACCCCCTGGCCGCTGACCAGGCCAAGGCGCTGGGCGCCCCGACCACCCAGGCGCTGACCGACACGGCCACCTTCCTCAAGCAGCAGGGCAAGGTCGACGCCGTACTGCCGGACTACGCGCCCTACGTCAGCGCCCAGTACTTGCCCAACTGAACCCGTAGATAACCACGGAGCCTGCCATGGCCTTGCTCGAACTGGAGCACATCAGTGCACAGTACCCCGGCACCACCGCCCCCGTACTGGCCGACATCAACCTCAGCCTCGGGCCGCGCCAACTGCTGGTGGCCCTTGGGCCCTCCGGCAGCGGCAAGACGTCGCTGCTGAACCTGATCGCCGGCTTCGTCAGCCCCAGTAGCGGCCGCATCACCCTCGACGGTGTGCCGGTCGCAGGGCCCGGAGCGGAACGCGGCGTGGTGTTCCAGGACGACGCCCTGCTGCCCTGGCAGAACGTGCTGGCCAATGTTGCCTTCGGCCTGGAGCTGGCTGGTGTGCCGCGTGCGCAGCGGCAAGCCAAGGCACGGGAGATGCTGGCGTTGGTGGACCTGCACGGCTTTGCCGAGCGCAGCATATGGCAGCTCTCCGGCGGCCAGAAACAGCGGGTTGGCCTGGCCAGGGCACTGGCAGCCGACCCACGGGTGCTGCTGATGGACGAGCCGTTCGGCGCCCTGGATGCCTTCACCCGCGAGCAGATGCAGGAGCTGTTGCTGCAAGTGTGGCAACGCACTGCCAAACCCGTGTTCCTGATTACCCACGACATCGAAGAAGCCGTCTTCCTGGCCAGCGACCTGATACTGCTGGCGCCCAACCCGGGGCGGGTGGTCGAGCGCCTGCAGCTGGACTTTGGCCAGCGCTATGCAGCCGGCGAATCCGCCCGTGCCATCAAGTCTGACCCGGCCTTCATCGAAACCCGCGAACACGTGCTGGCGCGGGTGTTTTCCCAGCGCCAGGCCCTGAAGGAGCACGCATGAACATCCTGGACCTGCTGGCAGACGGCGAACACGACGCGTCGGCGCAGCCCGCCCTGCGTGCACGCCGCCCCCTGCCCACCCGCTGGATCAGCGCCCTGACACTGGGCAGCCTGCTGCTGGCCTGGTGGCTGGTAACCGCTGCTGGTTGGGTAGAGCCGCTGTTTCTGCCCTCGCCGGCGGATATTCTGAACCGGGCCTGGAGCCTGCTGACCCAGGGCTACATGGACGCCAGCCTGTGGCAGCACCTGGCCGCCAGCCTCGGGCGTATCGGCTTCGCGCTGCTGGCTGCCACCCTGACAGCCATCCCGGTGGGCATTGCCATCGGCTACAACCGCGTGGCGCGGGGCATCCTCGACCCACTCATCGAGTTCTACCGGCCCATCCCGCCGCTGGCCTACCTGCCACTGATCGTGATCTGGTGCGGCATCGGTGAAGCCTCGAAAGTACTGCTGATCTACCTGGCCATTTTTGCACCGATCGCCATCGCCACCGCCACCGGCGTACGCACCGTCGACCCGGCCAGGTTACGTGCCGCGCAGTCGTTGGGTGCCAGCAAGGCCCAGCTGGTTCGTCACGTGATCCTGCCCAGCGCGCTGCCCGACATCCTCACCGGCATCCGCATCGGCCTGGGCGTGGGCTGGTCCACCCTGGTGGCCGCCGAGCTGATCGCCGCCACCAGCGGCCTGGGCTTCATGGTGCAGTCTGCCGCGCAGTTTCTGGTCACAGATGTGGTGGTACTGGGCATCCTGCTGATCGCGCTCATCGCCTTCGCGCTGGAAATGAGCCTGCGCGCCCTGCAACGCAAGCTGGTGCCTTGGCACGGGCAAGCCCACTGACCACGCCGGCACCCTGGCGCCTGATTGAGAGACCGACATGAGCCTGACCATTACCCCCCTCAGCCCGGCACTGGGCGCACAGATCAGTGGCGTGGACATCAGCCGCGACATCACCGCCCAGGACCGCGATGCCATCGAGCAGGCGCTGCTCCAGCACCAGGTGTTGTTCCTGCGCGACCAGCCCATCAACCCGCAGCAGCAGGCACGCTTTGCCGCGCTGTTCGGTGAACTGCACATTCACCCGATCTACCCCAATGTGCCGCAGACACCGCAGGTGCTGGTGCTGGATACCGCCGTAACCGATGTGCGGGACAATGCGGTGTGGCACACCGACGTGACCTTTTTGCCGACCCCGGCACTAGGCGCCGTGCTCAGTGCCAAGCAGCTGCCGGCCTACGGTGGCGATACCTTGTGGGCCAGCGGCATTGCGGCGCTGGAGGGTTTGTCGGCGCCGCTGCGGGCGATGCTGGAGGGGCTTACGGCCACCCACGACTTCACCAAGTCGTTCCCGCTGGAGCGTTTTGGGACCACGCCAGAAGACCTGGCGCGCTGGGAGGCCACGCGGCGCAACAACCCGCCGCTGTCGCACCCAGTGGTGCGTACCCACCCGGTAAGCGGGCGCAAGGCGTTGTTCGTCAACGAGGGGTTTACCACGCGTATCAACGAGCTGAGCGAACTGGAAAGCGATGCCCTGTTGCGGCTGTTGTTCGCCCATGCCACGCGGCCGGAATTCAGCATTCGCTGGCGCTGGCAGGAGAACGACGTGGCATTCTGGGACAACCGCGTGACCCAGCACTTTGCCGTGGACGATTACCGGCCAAACCGGCGGGTGATGCATCGGGCCACCATTTTGGGGGATGCACCCTTCTGATCGGGGCATCACCGCGGCCTGTCATGGCGATGGGCCGCGGTGATGCCTGCAGGGCAGCCTCTAGCGCACCAGATGCAGGAACTGCATGTGCCGTTCGTACTGGTCGAGGATGTCGTTGATGATCTGCTCCTTGCTGTAGCCCACCAGGTCGTAGTCCTGGCTGCCTTCGCTCAGGTGCACTTCCGCCCGGTAGTAGCGGCGGTTCTTCAAGTCCTGCGCGCCCAGCCCACCCAGGGCGAACGATGGCGTGAAGTAGCCACGCATCTGCACCTGGTAGATGAACGGCTGCTCTTCGCCATGGCCCACCTTCAGGCTGACGTTGTCGTGGCTGGGGTCGTCCTGGGTGATCAGCACAAGGCCCTTCTGCTCGAACACTTCACGCACATCGGCAATGGCCGGGCGCACCACATCATCCATGAAGCGGTACACCTCATCGCGTGACGGGAAGTGCACCGCCTGGTTCAGGCGCTGCCGCCAGCCGCCACGGCCACGCCGCGTCTGGGCGAAGGGTGCCAGGGAGTGCAGCTGTGCGATCCGCCGCTGCGACTCCATGTAGAACGCCTTGTGCAGCCCCCACATCATGCACAGCAGAATAAGCGAGAACGGCAACGACGTCAGCACCACCGCCGACTTCAGCGAATCGATGCTGCCGGCGAACAGCAAGGCGCTGGTGACCAGCGCGGTCATGGCGCCCCAGAAGATGCGCAGCCAGTTGGGGCCGTCTTCGTCGGTACTGCCGCCCGTGGCAGACAGGGTGGACAGCACCACGGTGCCGGAGTCGGCCGAGGTGACGAAGAACACGAAACTGATGAACACCGTCATGGCGATCACCGCTTTGCTCCAGGGGTAGGTTTCCAGCAGCAGGTACAGGCTCATGGACGGGTTGTCCAACGCTGCCTGGCCCAGTGCCGTCATGCCATGGTTGATCACCTGGTCCAGTGCGCTGTTGCCGAAGATCGACATCCACGCCAGGGTGAAGCCGAGCGGAATCAGCAGCACACCGAACACGAACTCGCGGATGGTGCGCCCACGGGAAATACGGGCAATGAACAGGCCCACGAAGGGTGCCCAGGCAATCCACCATGCCCAGTAGAACACCGTCCAGCCACCCAGCCAGTCGCGGTTCTCGCCGTAGGCATACACGTCAAAGCTTTTGCGTGGCAAGGCGCCCAGGTAGTCACCGAGGTTCTGGATCAAGGTGTTGAACAGGTGCTGGGTGGGGCCGGCGAACAGCACGAACAGCAACAGCGCGCAGGCCAGGAACAGGTTGATGTCGCTCATCACCCGCACGCCCTTCTCTACGCCTGCAACTGCCACTGCAACGGCAGCGCCCATCATCAGGGTGATCAGCACCACTTGTACCCACTGGCTGTGGCTGATGCCGAACAGGTAGTCCAGGCCGGCATTGAGGTGCAGCACGCCAAAGCCCATGTCGGCGCCCAGGCCGAAAACCGTGGCGATGATGCCGAAACCGTCAACGGCGTAGCCGATAGGCCCGTTGATACGCTTGCCAATCAGCGGGTACAGCGCCGACCGCAACGCCAGCGGCAGGTTGTGGCGGTAGGCGAAATACGCCAGCGCCATGCCGACAAAGGCGAATACACCCCAGCCATGCAGGCCCCAGTGCAAGAACAGAATCTGCATGGCCTGGCGCCCGGCCTCGGCCGTGCCAGCCTCGCCCTGCGGCGGCTGCAGCATGTGGGTAAGGGGTTCGGACACGCAGAAGAAGAACAGCGTGATGCTGATGCCGGCGGCGAAGAGCATGCCGGCCCATGACAGGTAACTGAATTCGGGCTCGTCGTGGTCGGCACCGAGCTTGATCTTGCCGTAGCCAGACAAGGCGGTGACCACCACGAAGACCAGATACAGCGTCATCGCCAGCATGTAGTACCAGCCGACGGTGTTGGCAGCCCAGTTCTGCGCCGCCAGCAACCAGTCGCCTGCGGTTTGCGGGTTGGAGATGACCACCAGGCCAAAAATGAGGATGAAGCTTGCCGCAAAATAGAACACCGGGGGGTTCATGCGGACCTTGCCGTTGGCAAGTGAAGGGGTCGGCGCACTCATGGGGCATGCACCTCGTCGTAGGACGGAAGGCTCGAAATGAACGGGTTCAGCAAAGGAATCCTCCTGTTGAACACCGGCGGGGGACCAGCGTTTTTAAATTGAACAAGCGTTCAAGTTAATCATGGATTGGGCGTTGGATGCGAATAAGGCCGCTGACCGGTGGGTTTGGTTCCCAGCTGGGTTCGGGGTTGTGAGCGCCGCAGGGCGGCGCTTCGCAAGGGGCAGCAGAAGGGGCTATTGCTTGTCCTGGCAATCCAGTTGCAGGTTTGCCTGGGTGATGTTGCTTTCGGCCGGCACACTGCGGGTCAGCCACACATTACCGCCGATGGTCGACCCCTTGCCGATGGTAATGCGCCCCAGCACGGTAGCGCCGGCGTAGATGACCACGTCGTCTTCCACGATCGGGTGCCGCGCCAGGCCCTTGTGCAAGGTGCCGGACTCATCGCTGGGGAAGCGCTTGGCGCCGAGGGTCACGGCCTGATAGATGCGTACGCGCTCGCCGATGATCGCGGTTTCGCCGATTACCACACCGGTACCGTGGTCGATGAAGAAGCTCGGGCCGATTTGCGCACCGGGGTGGATGTCGATGCCGGTGGCCGAATGCGCCAGCTCCGAACTGATCCGCGCCAGCAGGGGCAGGCCAGCACGGTAAAGGTGGTGAGCGAGGCGGTGGTGAATGATGGCCAGGATGCCTGGGTAGCACAGCAACACCTCATCGACGCTGCGTGCGGCGGGGTCACCGTGGTAGGCCGCCAGCACGTCGGTGTCGAGCATCACGCGCAGGCCCGGCAGCGCTGCGGCGAAACCCTGGATCAACCTGAGTGCCTGCGCATCCGCGCCGGCCATGTCGTCCTGGCTTTGCCGGGCGGCATAGCGCAGTTCCAGGCGCGCTTGGGCCAGCAACGCATTCAGGGCGGCATCCAGGGTGTGGCCCACGTAGAAATCTTCACTCTCTTCACGCAAGTCCACAGGCCCGAGGCGCATGGGGAACAACGCGCCGCACAGTTGCTCCAGCACGTGCCGCATCGCCTCGCGCGAGGGCAGCTCGCGGCCACCCTGCTCACCGCTGCTGCGGCCGTTGCGGCTGCGCCATTGCTCACGGGCGCCACGCAACCCGGCCACGATACTGTGCAACTGCCAGTGCCCAGATGAAGGTTGTTCGCTCACGGTTTTCTCCTGCCGTATCGGCCATCCAGTTTTATCGCCAGGCCCGCAAACGGCCCGGGCCGGCCTGTGTGCGAACCACTCTACGGCAAAACAGTCACTTGGAAATAACACCGCTTTATTCCATGCTGCGCCAGGCTGGGCATAAGGGAAGCGAGTTATAAAAAACGGAATAACAAGATAATTTTTTAGTATTTCCTGGCCTAACACGCCAATCCTATAGTCGCCACCCACTACTTCCACAACAAGCGCGGGGCTCAGACATGTCGAAATTCGTCAAACCATTACTCAACGCAAGCCTGGCTGTGGTGCTGGGTACCGGCCTGCTCGGCCACGCTTTTGCCGGGGAGGAACTCAAGACCATCCAGGAAAAGGGCGTGATCAACGTCGGCCTGGAAGGCACCTACCCACCGTTCAGCTTCCAGGACGAAAACGGCAAGCTGACCGGCTTCGAAGTGGAGCTGTCCGAGCTGTTGGCCAAAGAGCTCGGGGTAAAGGCCAAGATTCAGCCCACCAAATGGGACGGCATTCTGGCGGCACTGGAGTCCAAGCGCCTGGACGTGGTGGTCAACCAGGTGACCATTTCTGACGAGCGCAAAAAGAAGTACGACTTCTCCGAGCCGTACACCGTCTCTGGTATCCAGGCGCTGATCCTGAAGAAGAAGGCCGACCAGCTGAACATCAAGAGTGCCCAAGACCTGGCTGGCAAGAAGGTGGGTGTAGGGCTCGGCACCAACTACGAGCAGTGGGTGAAGCAGGATGTGCCCCAGGCTGAAGTGCGTACCTACGAGGACGACCCGAGCAAGTTCGCCGACCTGCGCAACGGCCGCATCGACGCCATTCTGATCGACCGCCTGGCCGCGCTGGAGTATGCGCAAAAAGCCAAGGACACCGAGCTTGCCGGTGAGGCGTTTTCGCGCCTGGAAAGCGGCGTGGCACTGCGCAAAGGTGAACCGGAGCTGCTGGCAGCCATCAACAAGGCCATCGACAAACTCAAGGCAGATGGCACCCTGGCTAAGCTCTCCGAAAAATACTTTGGTGCTGATGTCACTCAATGATCGCTGAAAGCCTGCAACTGGTTGTCGACTCCGCGCCCTTCTTGCTGAAGGGCGCGGGTTATACGGTCCTGCTCAGCGTCGGGGGGATGTTCTTTGGCCTGCTGCTGGGCTTTGCCCTGGCATTGATGCGGCTGTCCAAGGTGCTGCCGGTGAACTGGCTGGCGCGGGTCTACGTGTCGTTCTTCCGAGGCACACCGCTGCTGGTGCAGCTGTTCGTGATCTACTTCGGCATGCCGCAGATCGGCATCGAACTTGACCCCATCCCTGCCTCGCTGATCGGCCTGTCACTGAACATGGCGGCCTATGTGTGCGAAATTCTGCGCGCCGCGATTTCCTCCATCGACCGCGGCCAATGGGAAGCGGCGGCCAGTATTGGCATGACCCGCGTGCAGGCCATGCGCCGGGCCATTTTGCCGCAGGCGCTGCGCACAGCGCTGCCGCCGCTGGGCAACAGCTTCATTTCGCTGGTCAAGGACACCGCGCTGGCGGCCACCATCCAGGTGCCGGAGCTGTTCCGTCAGGCTCAGCTGATTACCGCACGCACCTTCGAGGTGTTCACCATGTACGTGGCAGTGGCGGTGATCTACTGGGTGCTGTGCAGCATCCTGGCGCACTTCCAGAACCGCATGGAAGCGCGGGTCAACCAGCATGACCAGGAGCATTGAGCATGATTGAAGTCAAAGGCCTTACCAAGCGCTTCAAGGGCCAGACCGTGCTCGACGGCATCGACCTGACCGTGCAGGCCGGCGAAGTGGTGGCCATCATCGGCCCCAGCGGCTCGGGCAAGACCACCTTCCTGCGTTGCCTCAACCTGCTGGAAACGCCCGATGCCGGGCAGATCCATATTGGCGACATCGGCATCGACGCCAACCGCCCGCTGGGTTCGCAGCAGGGGGCGATCCGCCGGCTGCGCCAGCAGGCCGGGTTCGTGTTCCAGAACTTCAACCTGTTCCCGCACCGCACAGCGCTGGAAAACGTCATCGAAGGGCCGGTGATCGTCAAGAAGACACCCCGCGAGCAGGCCGTGGCCCTGGGCCGACAGCTGTTGGCCAAGGTTGGCCTGGCCGGCAAGGAAGACGCCTACCCCAGGCGCTTGTCCGGCGGCCAGCAACAGCGTGTCGCCATCGCGCGTGCCTTGGCTATGGAGCCGCAGGTGATCCTGTTCGACGAACCTACCTCGGCACTGGACCCGGAACTGGTGGGTGAGGTGCTGGCGACCATCCGCAGCCTGGCCGAAGAAAAACGCACCATGATCATCGTTACCCACGAAATGAGCTTTGCCCGGGACGTGGCGAACCGGGTGGTGTTTTTCGACAAGGGCGTGATCGTGGAGCAGGGCGAGGCCAAGGCATTGTTCGCGGCCCCGCAGCAAGAGCGCACCCGGCAGTTCTTGCGCAAGTTCCTGGGCACGGCCGCCTCTGAGTAACGCCCCGCGCCCGCCCTGCCAAAGGGCGGGCAGCCCTCTTCTATGCATATTCCAAAGCGTTAGTTCATAAACTTTTTATAAAGCCTTACGGTATATATACCGGACCACCGGACCAGCACACATCTGCCGCAATCAGCTGTAGCGGCATTACTTATTTGTGAGGTCAGGAATGGTCAGGATCACAATCACCCCAGTGCGTAACGCCAGGGCATTGAGTGCAGCCAAGGAGCGGCACTGATGCCCACACATGCCCAAATCCCTTCCAGCAGCGACCTGGACAGCGCGCCACCCCTGCTGCCGGCCAAGATACTGCGCAACGATGCCGAGGCCTTGCAGGCGGCACGTGACGTTGCCGCAGTAGCCCGTGAACACGCCGCACGTCGCGACCAGCAACGCAAACTGCCCTGGGCCGAAATCGAACTGTTCACCCGCAGTGGCCTGGGCAGCATCAGCGTGCCCAAAGCCCATGGCGGCCCAGACGTGTCGTTCGAGACCGTGGCCGAGGTGTTCCGCCTGATCAGTGCTGCCGACCCCGCGCTGGGGCAGATCCCGCAGAACCAGTTCGGCATGCTGCAACTGCTGCGCCTTACGGCAACCGAGGCGCAACAGGCAACGCTGTTTCGCAGCGTGCTGGACGGCTGGCGCATCGGTAATGCAGGCCCCGAGCGTGGCACCAAGGACACCCTCACCCTCAAGGCCCGGATTACCCGCTCAGGCGATGGCTTTCGCATCAGCGGCGAGAAGTTCTATTCCACCGGTGCCCTGTTCGCCCACTGGGTGGCAGTAAAGGCGCTGGACGAACAAGGCCGCCAGCGCCTGGCATTCGTACGCCGCGGCACCCCGGGCCTGCGTATCGTCGATGACTGGTCCGGGTTCGGCCAGCGCACCACCGCCAGTGGCACGGTGCTGCTGGACGAGGTCCCGGTGGAGGCCGAGTTGGTCATCGACAACTGGCGCCAGCGCGATGTGCCCAACATCCAGGGCGCCGCCTCGCAGCTCATTCAGGCAGCGATAGACGCCGGCATCGCAGAAGCCGCAATCGACGACGCCATCACCTTCGTGCGTGAAAAATCACGCCCGTGGATCGAGGCCAAGGTCGATCGCGCCAGCGACGACCCCTACGTAATCGCCGACATCGGCCGCCTCAAGCTCGACCTGCACGCCGCCGAGGCTTTGCTGCGCAAAGCTGCGCGAGTGCTTGACGAGGTCAATGCCAAACCCGTGGATGCCGAGTCGGCGGCGCGGGCCTCGATTGCGGTAGCCGAAGCCAAGGTGCTCACCACCGAGATTGCCCTGCAGGCCAGCGAAAAACTGTTCGAGCTGGCCGGCAGCCGCGCCACCCTCGCCGAGTTCAACCTCGACCGCCACTGGCGCAATGCACGCGTGCACACCCTGCACGACCCGGTGCGCTGGAAGTACCACGCGGTGGGCGCCTACCACCTCAACGGCACACGGCCCGCGCGGCATTCCTGGATCTGATCTGCAGCGTGCGTGGGGCCACTGGGTGCCCCCACGCCGCGGAGAAACACCATGACTACAAGCATCATCAGCAACGACGCCGAAGCCCTCGGCGTTGCAGAACACCTTGCCCAGCAGTTGCGCCGCGACAGCGCACTGCGCGACCGTGAACGGCGTTTGCCACACGCAGAACTCGAGCTGTTCACCCGCTCGGGGCTGTGGGGCATCAGCGTGCCCAAGGCGTACGGTGGGGCGGGCGTATCCAATGTCACCCTGGCCAAGGTGATCGCCCGCATTGCCCAGGCCGACGGTTCACTCGGGCAGATACCGCAGAACCACTTCTACGCGCTGGAAGTGCTGCGGGTAAACGGCACACCCGAGCAGCAACAGCGCCTTTATGCAGAAGTGCTGGGTGGCCGCCGCTTCGGTAACGCCCTGGCCGAGCTGGGCACCAAGACCGCCAATGATCGCACCACCCTGCTGAGCCGCGACGGCGCGGGCTGGCGTATCAATGGCCGCAAGTTCTATGCGACTGGCGCCATCTATGCCCAGCGCATTCCAACCTCGGTGGTTGACGAACAAGGCGTGCAGCACCTGGCCTTCGTGCCCGCTGACAGCCAGGGGCTGCAGGTGATAGACGACTGGAGCGGGTTTGGCCAGCGCACCACTGGCAGTGGCTCTGTGGTGTTCGACAACGTCTGGGTCAACGCCGATGACGTGGTACCGTTCCAGAGCGTGTTCGAGCGCCCGACACCGGTGGGGCCGCTGGCGCAGATTCTTCATGCTGCCATCGATACCGGCATCGCCCGCGCCGCCTATGAAGACGCCCTGCACTTCGTGCGTACCCGCAGCCGGCCCTGGGTGGACTCCGGTGTGGAACGTGCCAGCGACGACCCGCTGACCCTCAAGAGCTTCGGCCACTTGGCCATACGCCTGCATGCCGCCGAAGCCTTGCTGGAACGTGCCGGCGAATACCTGGACCTGGCCCGAGCGCACAGCACTGCCGACAGCGTCGCCGCTGCGTCCATCGCCGTGGCTGAAGCGCGGGCCATCAGCACCGAAATTGCACTGGCAGCCGGCACCACCCTGTTCGAGCTGGGCGGCAGCCAGGCCACCCTGGCCGAACACAACCTGGACCGCCACTGGCGCAACGCCCGCGTGCATACCCTGCACGACCCGGTGCGCTGGAAGTACCACGCCATCGGCAACTACTACCTCAACGATGCCAACCCGCCACGCAGGGGGACCATCTGATGGCCAGGCACATTCTGCTCAACGCCTTCAACATGAACTGCGTGGGGCATATCAACCATGGCCTGTGGACCCACCCACGCGACACTTCCACCCAGTACAAGACCCTCGAGTACTGGACCGACCTGGCGCGCCTGCTGGAGCGGGGGCTGTTCGACGGGCTGTTCATCGCCGACATCGTCGGCACCTATGACGTGTATGGCCAGTCGCTGGACGTGCCGCTGAAGGAATCCATTCAACTGCCGGTCAATGACCCACTGCTGCTGGTGTCCGCCATGGCCGCAGTCACCCGCCACCTGGGTTTCGGCCTGACTGCCAACCTGACCTACGAGGCGCCCTACTTGTTTGCACGGCGCCTTTCCACCCTGGATCATCTGAGCAATGGCCGGGTTGGCTGGAACATCGTGACCGGCTACCTGGACAGCGCGGCCCGCGCCATGGGCCTTGCCCAGCAGCCCGAACACGACCGGCGCTACGACCAGGCCGATGAATACCTGCAGGTGCTGTACAAGCTGCTGGAAGGCAGCTGGGCGGACGATGCCGTGGTTGCCGACCGCCAACGGCGCGTGTACGCGCAACCCGACAAGGTGCGCAAGGTTCAACACCATGGGGCGTTCTACGACGTGGACGGCTACCACCTGTGCGAGCCGTCGCCCCAGCGCACGCCTGTGTTGTTCCAGGCGGGCAGTTCGCCGCGCGGCCTGGCATTCGCCGGCAACCATGCAGAATGCGTATTCATCAGCGGCCAGGACAAGGCCGCCACCCGCACCCAGGTCGACAAGGTGCGTGCCGCAGCAGTAGCGGCAGGGCGTACAGCAAACGCCGTAAAGGTGTTCATGGGCATCACGGTGATCGTTGCGCCCACCGAGCAGCAGGCCCAGGCCCGGCATGCCGAGTACCTGCGCCATGCCAGCGCCGAAGCCGGGGTGGCGCACTTTGCCGCGTCCACCGGCATCGATTTTGCCGCGTACGGCCTCGATGAGCCCATTGCCTTCCGCCAGGGCAACGCCATCCAGTCGGCCACCCGTCAGTTGCAGAGCGACGCCTGGACCCGCAGGCGCCTGCTGCAACAGCACGCCTTGGGTGGCCGCTACGTAACCCTGGTCGGCGACCCGCAGCAGGTGGCCGAGCAACTGATCGCCTGGGCCGACGACACCGGCCTGGACGGCTTCAACCTCACCCGCACCGTCACCCCCGAAAGCTTCGAGGACTTCATCGAGCTGGTCGTGCCCCAATTGCAAGAGCGCGGCCGCTACAAAACCGCCTATGCCGCCGGCACCCTGCGGGAAAAACTGTTCGACGCCAGCCACCCACACCTGCCAGCCGACCACCCAGGTTCGGCCTACCGCTTTACCCCCTACCCTGCCCCGACTGGAGCCCTGCACCATGCTTGAGAAACTGTTCCTGCCCGTCGCGGCCATCGCTGTTGCCCTGGGCCTTGCAGCCGGCGCCAATGCGGCCGAGCCGCTGAAAATCGGCACCACCTCGGCTTTCGCCATCCCGCTGGAGGCTGCGGTGGAAGAAGCACACAAGCAAGGCCTGGAGGTGAAGCTGGTGGAGTTCAGCGACTGGATTGCCCCCAACGTCAGCCTCAACAGTGGGGACATCGACGTCAATTACTTCCAGCACATCCCCTTCCTGGAAAACGCCAAGGCGGCCGCCGGTTTCAACTTGGTGCCGTACGCCCCCGGCATCATCAACAACGTAGGCCTGTACTCGAAAAAGTACAAAAGCTTTGCCGAACTACCGGATGGCGCCAGCGTGGCCATCGCCAACGACCCCATCAACAGCGGCAGGGGCCTGCAACTGCTGGCCAAGGCGGGGCTGATCACCCTGAAACCCGGGGTCGGCTACAAAGCCACAGAAGACGACATCGTCGCCAACCCGAAGAAACTGAAAATCCTCCAGGTGGAGGCCGTGCAGCTGGTGCGCGCCTATGACGACGCCGACCTGGTGCAGGGCTACCCCGCCTACATCCGCCTGGCCAAGACGTTCGATGCCGGGTCTGCATTGCTGTTCGATGGCCTGGAAAACAAGGAATACGTGATCCAGTTCGTGATCCGCCCACAGAGCAAGGGCGACCCGCGCCTGGCCAAGTTCGTCGACATCTACCAGCATTCGCCGGCAGTGCGGGCAGCGTTGGACAAGGCCCACGGCACGCTGTACCAGGCAGGTTGGGAGGGGTGACATGAGCCAGACCAGCGCACTGAAGGTGCCAGGTACGGCGCCCCTGCCGCTGCAAGCCGAGCCGCTGACCCTGCGCCCGGATGTGAATGACGCCCACGTGCGCTTCATAGGCCTGGGCAAGACCTACCCGGGCCAGGCGCAGCCCGCCCTGCAAGGCATCGACCTGAACATCCGCCGTGGTGAAATCTTCGGCATCATCGGCCGCAGCGGTGCCGGCAAGTCCTCGCTGCTACGCACCATCAACCGCCTTGAGCAGCCCAGCCATGGCCGGGTGCTGGTGGACCAGGTGGACATTGGCGGGTTCGACGAGGACCAACTGGTGAACCTGCGCCGCAGCATTGGCATGATCTTCCAGCACTTCAACCTGATGTCGGCCAAGACGGTGTGGCAGAACGTGGAGTTGCCGCTGAAAGTGGCTGGCATGGCCAAGGCCGAGCGCCAGCGCAAGGTACGCGCCCTGTTGCAACTGGTAGGCCTTGAGGAAAAGCACCAGGTGTACCCGGCGCAGCTGTCGGGGGGCCAGAAGCAGCGGGTAGGCATCGCCCGGGCACTGGTGCACGACCCACGCATATTGCTGTGCGATGAAGCCACTTCCGCACTGGACCCGGAAACCACCGCATCCATTCTTGAGCTGCTGCGCGACATCAACCGGCGCCTGGGCCTGACCATCGTCCTGATCACCCATGAAATGGCGGTGATCCGCGACATCTGCCACCAGGTCGTGGTGCTGGACCGCGGCCAGGTGGTGGAACAGGGCGAAGTCTGGCGGGTGTTCGGTGCGGCACGCCATGCCGTGACGCGCACGTTGCTGGCACCGTTGCAACCCAGGTTGCCAGACGCGTTGACGGGCCGCCTGCAAGCCAGCCCGGCAAGCCGGGACAGCGCCGTGGTGCTGAAGCTGACGGTGTTGGGCGAACCGGACCTGACTGCATTGTTCAACACGTTGGGCGGCAGCGTGCGGTTGCTGCAAGGCGGGGTACAAGCCATCGGTGAGCATGCCCTGGGGCAGTTGATCGTGTCGGTGCAGCATTCGCCGCACGCGACCGGCCCGTTACTGGAGCGGGCCCGTCGCTGGGCCGAAGATGTGGAGGTGCTTGGTTATGTGGTTTGATCGCTTGCTGCAGGGCTTGCTCGATACCTTGTTGATGGTGGGTGTGTCATCGCTGATCGCCCTGCTGGCCGGTGTGCCGATGGCAGTGTTGCTGGTCACCAGCGACAAAGGCGGCATCTTTGCGGCCCCCACGCTGAACCGCGTGCTGGGGGCGTTCGTCAACCTGTTCCGGTCCATCCCGTTCCTGATCCTGATGGTTGCGCTTATTCCCTTCACCCGTATGGTGGTAGGTACCACCTATGGCGTATGGGCCGCAGTAGTGCCACTGACCATCGCTGCCACGCCGTTTTTTGCGCGCATTGCCGAGGTGAGCCTGCGGGAAGTGGACCACGGCCTGGTCGAGGCGGCGCAGGCCATGGGTTGCCGACGTTGGCACATCGTCTGGCACGTGCTGTTGCCCGAAGCGCTGCCGGGCATCGTGGGGGGCTTCACCATCACCCTGGTTACCCTGATCAACTCATCGGCCATGGCGGGTGCCATCGGCGCCGGAGGGCTGGGGGACATCGCCTACCGGTATGGCTACCAGCGCTTCGACAGCCAGATCATGCTGACCGTGATCGCCATGCTGGTGGCGCTGGTGGCGCTGATCCAGCTGGGCGGGGACCGCCTGGCGCGCGGGCTGAACAAGCGTTGAAAAGGTGCCGGGCCAACCCGGCACACTCAGCCCCAGCGCAAATCCTGCGCCGCGACTGGCCGTCCGAACCAGTAACCCTGGCCTAACTGGCATTGCTCCTGCAGCAGCAGGCTGGCCTGCTCCGGCTGCTCGATGCCTTCGGCATGCACCTGCATGCCCATGCTGCGCGCCAGGGCAATGATCACCCGCACGATGGCCACATCGTCTTCGTCGAACGGCAAGCCAGCGACAAAGCCTTGGTCGATCTTGAGTTTCTGTACCGGCATCCGCTTGAGCCGCAGCAGCGACGAGTAGCCGGTGCCGAAGTCATCGATGGCCAGTGCCACGCCCAGCTCACGCAGGCGATGCAGTTGCTCCAGCGCCACTTCGGGGTCTTCCATCACGGCGCTTTCGGTGACTTCCAGCTCCAGCAGTGCAGGCGAAAGGCCCGTGTCGTGCAACACGTCGGCTACCTGCCGGTACAACTCACGCTGGCCAAACAGGCGGCTTGAGATATTCACTGCCACAAAGGCCAGCGGGCGGCCTTCCTGCTGCCAGCGCACCATCTGCCGGCAGGCATTGCGCAGTACCCAGGCATCTATCTCGGCAATCAGCCCGGTGCGTTCGGCGATGGGGATGAATTCTACCGGTGGCACCAGCCCCCGCTGCGGGTGCTCCCAACGCACCAGGGCCTCTACACCCACCTGGCTACCGGTCGCCAGGTCGTGCACGGGCTGGTAGTACACCCGCAGTTCATCGTGCTCCAGCGCCCGCCGCAGCTCCCCTGCCGTTTCCACCCGCTGCTGGGCGTGGGCGGTCAGTTCCTCGGTGTACAGCGCATAACAGGCTCGGCCGTTGCTCTTGGCCTTGTACAGGGCCGAGTCGGCGTTGCGCAGCAACTGCTCGGCACTCAGGGCGTCACTGGGGAACAGGCTGATGCCGGCACTGACGCTGATGAACAGCCGGTGGCCCTCGAACACGAATGGCTCACGCATGCGGTCGATGATGCCCTGGGCCAGCTTGCCGGCCTGGCCCAGGTCCTGGCAATGCTCTGCCAGCACGCCGAATTCGTCACCGCCCAGGCGCGCCAGGGTCACGCCGCTCACTACCACCTCGCCCAGGCGATCACCCACCAGCTTCAGCAACTGATCGCCGATGGTATGGCCCAGGCCATCATTGATGCTCTGGAAGTGGTCGAGGTCCAGCAGCAACAGTGCACAGCCGCGCTTTTTTGCCTGAGCAGCCACCAGCGCCTGCTGCACGCGGTCGGTGAACAGCAGGCGGTTGGGCAGGTCGGTGAGCGGGTCGTGGTGGGCCAGGTAGGCCAGCTCCTGCTCGGAATGCTTGATCGCGCTGATGTCGCTGAACACCGCGACGTAATGGCTGAGCTCGCCGTCGTCGTCGCGGATCGCGCAGATGGTCTGCCACTGCGGGTAGATTTCGCCGCTCTTGCGCCGGTTCCAGATCTCGCCGCTCCACTCGCCCTTTTCGGAGAGGGTGGCATAGATGTGCTTGTAGAATTCCGGGCCATGGCGCCCCGACTTGAACTTGCTCGGGCGCTGGCCGATCACCTCGTCCTGCCGGTAACCGGTGATACGCATGAAGGCGCGGTTGACGTGCACGATCAGGCCTTTGCGGTCGGTGACCAATACCCCTTCGAGGGTGCTGTCGAACACAGCGGCGGCCATGCGCAGGCGTTCCCGGTCCTCGCCGCGCAAGCGCGCACCGATGCCGATGAAGTTCAGCAACCTTACGCGTGACACATAGATCAGCAACGCACTGAGCAGTACCCAGACCACCAGGTTGATCTGCCGCCCTACGGTACGGGCCAGGGGATCGTCAGTCATGCCGTGCAGCATCACCTCGGCCAGTACCAGCCAGAGGATCGAGAGCACCACATACAGCGCAGCCATGCGCAAGGCGTCGCGAACGGAAACAGACATGTCGGGTGGAATTGCCCATGCAAAAGGATGGGGGATTATAAAGGTTCTGCTGCGCTGTGCGACCGCTGCACGGCGCGCCGCGCAAAGATCGCCTGAAACATCACGTGGTCAGCTGCGACTGGTTTTATTTCCCCGCCAAGGGATAATCGGCCCTTCCCCCTGCATTTCGAGGGTATTTGCATTTATGTGGTACAACGGCCTGCTCGACTTGTCGGCCTGGCAACTGGTCGGCATCACTTTGTTGATGACCCATGTGACCATTGTCAGCGTCACGGTCTACCTGCATCGCTACTCGGCGCACCGGGCACTGGAGCTCAACGCCGGGCTCAAGCATTTCTTCCGTTTCTGGCTGTGGCTGACCACGGCGCAGAACACCCGCGAATGGACCGCCGTCCACCGCAAGCACCACGCCAAGTGCGAAACCCCGGACGACCCGCACAGCCCGGTGTACAAGGGTTTGGGTACGGTACTGCGCAAGGGCGCCGAGCTTTACCGCGAAGAGGCGCGCAACCCCGACACCTTGCGCATCTACGGCAAGAACTGCCCGGATGACTGGCTGGAGCGCAACGTCTATTCGCGCTACAAACTCGGTGGCATCGCGCTGATGGCGGTGATCGACCTGCTGCTGTTCGGCACCGCGGGTATCACCATCTGGGCGGTGCAGATGATGTGGATACCCTTCTGGGCCGCCGGCGTGGTCAACGGCCTTGGCCATGCAGTGGGCTATCGCAATTTCGAGTGCCGCGACGCCGCCACCAACCTGGTGCCGTGGGGCATCGTGATTGGCGGCGAAGAGCTGCACAACAACCACCACACCTACCCCAACTCGGCCAAGCTGTCGGTGCGGCGGTGGGAGTTCGATATGGGTTGGGCGTGGATTCGCCTGTTCTGCCTGCTGCGCCTGGCCAAGGTCCAGCGGGTGGCACCCATCGCCCACCGGGTGGCGGGCAAAGCCAGCCTGGACATGGACACTGCCATGGCCATCCTCAACAACCGCTTCCAGATCATGGCCCAGTATCGCAAGCTGGTCATCGGCCCCCTGGTGAAGCAGGAACTGGCGCGCGTGGATGCGTCCGTCAGCCACCACTTCCGCCGTGCCAAACGCCTGCTGTCGCGGGAAACCAGCTTGTTGGAAGACCGCCATCACGTGCGTATCGAGTCCATGCTGGCCCACAGCCAGGCGCTCAAGACCATCTATGAAAAGCGCCTGGCACTTCAGCAGATATGGGCCCGCACCAGCGCCAATGGCCATGACATGCTGGCAGCCATGAAAGACTGGGTGCACGAAGCGGAAACCAGCGGCATCCATGCCCTGCGCGAGTTCGCCGCGCAACTGAAGACCTACTCCCTGCGGCCTACTGCCGCCTGATGTTCCGTTGATCGGCGCGCCCCTTTTTGGGGCGTGCCGTTCAGGAACTTCGCCCGCCTGTTTCGACTCGAACTGCCCACATCGGCCGGAAGGTGGCCGCACCTTTACCCGTCGAGACGCGCTGCGTGCCCATGGCCAAGAACATACACACGATTCTGCCCGGTACCCCTCCCCCTGACGCCGCCAAGACATTGCTGGCTCTGCTCCACGCCCAAGGCGAAGTCGCGCGCCTGAGCGAGCGCGAGCAGCTGTTCAGTACGCTGCTCAACAGCGTGAACGCAGTGTTGTGGGCATTCGACTGGGAGACCCGCCAGGTGCTGTACGTCAGCCCTGCCTACGAGCGCATCTTTGGCCGCCCGGTTAGCCTGGTAATGGCCGACTTCAATGAATGGCGGGACAGCATCTACCCTGACGACCTGGAGTTCGCCGAACGCAGCCTTGCCCAGGTGTTGCTCAAAGGCTCGGTGGAAGACCGGGAGTACCGCATTCTGAATGCCGAAGGTGAGGTGCGCTGGCTCAGCGACAAGTGCTACGTCAACCAGCAGCGCGACAGTGACCGGGTGATCATCGTGGGTATCGCCGAGGATATCACCGAAAAGAAGCGCCTGGAGGGCGAACTGCAGCGGCTGGCCACCACCGACGTACTCACCCAAAGCAGCAACCGCCGGCACTTCTTCGAGTGCGCCAAACAGGCCTTCGACAAGGCCCGTGAAGACGAGGCGCCGCTGACCTTCCTGTTGCTGGATATCGACGACTTCAAGGCGATCAACGACAGCTATGGCCACCAGGAAGGAGACCAGGTGCTGCAACGCATCGCCGACAGCGGCAAGGCGGTGCTGCGCAGGGGCGACCTGTTCGGGCGGATTGGTGGCGAGGAATTTGCGGCGGTGTTCCCTGGCTGTACGGCCAAGGTGGCGGAGCAGATTGCCGAACGGCTTCAGCGGGAGATACAGCGGCTGAATTTTGGCCAGTCAGAGCGCCCGTACGGCGTCACCATCAGCCAGGGCCTGACCGGTTTGACTGCCGAAGACGACACGCTCGACAGCCTGTACGCACGGGCAGATGCCGCGATGTACCAGGCCAAGCGCCAGGGCAAGAACCAGATCGTCCACGGGTAGGAGTCGCTTGAATAGCTTAGGCAGCATAGCCGTCCCTGCGCAGGGGACTGTCTTGCACAAAATGTGAGAGCTGGCCCAATCACTGTGGGAGCGGGTTTACCCGCGAAGCAGACAGCGCGGTGCAGGGCACCGGCTTCGCCGGTGTTCGCGGCTGAAGCCGCTCCCACAGGTGACTGCTAACTCAACAGGTTATATGCAGTTCCACAGGAGCGGCTCGCCGGCGAGGGGCCGCCGAGCGGCCCCACTATCAGCGTAAGATCACGCCAGTTCGGCGAAGCACTCTTCGATGATGGCCAGGCCTTTGTCCAGCAGTGCGTCTTCGGCGGTCAGCGGAACCAGGATACGCAGGACGTTGCCGTAGGTGCCGCACGACAGCAGGATCAGGCCCTTGTCACGGGCCTTGGCCACAACCTGGGCAACGGCAGCGGCGTTCGGGGTGTGGGTACCCTTCTCGAACACTTCCACAGCAATCATCGAACCCAGGCCACGTACGTCACCGATGATCGGGTGCTTTTGCTGGATTTCACGCAGGCCGGCAGTGAGGCGCTCGCCAACGGCTTTGCTGCGGTCCAGCAGTTTTTCTTCTTCGAACACGTCGATAACGGCCAGTGCAGCGGCACAGGCGATCGGCGAGCCGGCGTAGGTGCCACCCAGGCCACCGGGGGCGATTGCATCCATGTACTCGGCCTTGCCGCACACACCTGCCAGCGGGAAGCCGCCAGCGATGGATTTGGCGAAGGTGGTCAGGTCAGGCGCAACGCCCATTTGCTCCATGGCGAAGAAGGTACCGGTACGGCCAGCGCCAGTCTGCACTTCGTCAGCGATCAGCAGAATGCCGTGCTGGTCGCACAAGGCACGCAGGCGCTTCATCAGCTCTTTAGGCGCTGGCAGGAAGCCGCCTTCGCCTTGTACTGGCTCAAGGATGATGGCCGCGATATCGCGTGGCTCGGCATCGTTCTTGAAGATGCGCTCGACCGAGGCAATGGCGTCGTCAACGCTGACACCGTGCAGTTCGCTCGGGAACAGCGCACGGAACACGCCCCCTGGCATCAGGCCCATGCCCGCAGAGTACGGTACGACCTTGCCGGTCAGGCCCAGGGTCATCATGGTACGGCCGTGGTAACCGCCGGTGAAGGCGATGACGCCAGCACGGCCGGTGGCTGCACGGGCAATCTTGACGGCGTTTTCAACGGCCTCGGAGCCGGTGGAAACCAGCAGGGTCTTCTTGTCGAAGTCGCCCGGTACCAGCTTGTTGATCTTCTCGCACAGCTCCACGTAGGGCTCGTACGCCAGCACCTGGAAGCAGGTGTGGCTGACCTTGGTCAGCTGCTCTTGCACGGCCGCAACCACTTTGGGGTGCAGGTGGCCGGTGTTCAGTACGGCGATGCCGCCCGCGAAGTCGATCAGTTCGCGGCCTTCAACGTCGATAACGGTGGAGTTCTTTGCCGATTCAACGAAGATCGGGTGAATCTGGCCGACACCACGCGGAACTGCGGCGACACGACGTTGCATCAAGGATTCGTTGGTCTTGCTCATAATGCCCTCATTGCGCCGGTCTGGAATGGCGCTTTTATTCGGGGGTGGCTGGGAGTGCCCACGGTCAGTATTCGTTGATCGACCGCCGCGAACGCCCTGGCCACCAGGTACTGCGCTGTAAAAAAGGCCAGCGAGACGTCGCTCTCGCGCCCCGCTGGCAGAGGTAAAGCCTTAGCGTGCGATCAGATGCTGATGCACAGGTACTTGATTTCGAGGTAGTCCTCGATACCGTACTTGGAGCCTTCGCGGCCCAGGCCCGAAGCCTTGATGCCGCCGAATGGCGCCACTTCGTTCGAGATCAGGCCGGTGTTGATACCCACCATGCCGTACTCCAGCGCTTCTGCGACACGGAACACACGGCTCATGTCACGGGCATAGAAGTACGACGCCAGGCCGAACTCGGTGTCGTTGGACATGGCGATGACTTCGGCCTCGTCCTTGAAGCGGAACAGCGGGGCCAGCGGGCCGAAGGTTTCTTCCTTGGCCACGGCCGCGTTTTTCGGCACATCCACCAGGATGGTCGGCTCGAAGAAGTTGCCTTCGATCAGCTTGCCACCGGACAGCACCTTGGCGCCTTTGCCTACGGCGTCTTCGATGTGTTCCTGAACCTTGGCCACGGCCTTGCCATCGATCAGCGGGCCGGTGGTGGTGCCTTCTTCCAGGCCGTTACCGATCTTCAGCTTGGCAACTGCTGCGGCCAGCTTCTGGGCGAACGCGTCGTACACGCCGTCCTGCACATAGATGCGGTTTGCGCAGACGCAGGTCTGGCCGTTGTTGCGGTACTTGGAGATGATCGCGCCCTCGACCGCCTTGTCCAGGTCGGCGTCGTCGAACACGATGAACGGGGCGTTGCCACCCAGCTCCAGGGAAACCTTCTTGATGTCCTTGGCGCACTCTTCCATCAACTGGCGACCGATTTCGGTCGAGCCGGTGAAGGAGAGCTTGCGCACCAGGGAGTTGCCGGTCAGTTCGCCGCCCACTTCACCGGCGCTGCCGGTAACGACGCTGAGCACGCCAGCCGGGATGCCGGCACGGTTGGCCAGCTCGACTAGGGCCAGTGCCGAGTAAGGGGTCTGCGAGGCAGGCTTGAGCACCATGGTGCAGCCAGCAGCCAGGGCCGGGCCGGCTTTACGGGTGATCATGGCAGCCGGGAAGTTCCACGGGGTGATGGCGGCGGTAACGCCGATTGGCTGCTTGATGACGATCAGGCGCTTGTCTGGCTGGTGGCCCGGGATGGTGTCGCCATAGACGCGCTTGGCTTCTTCGGCGAACCATTCGATGAACGATGCGGCGTAGGCAATTTCGCCCTTGGCTTCGGCCAGGGGTTTGCCTTGCTCGGTGGTCATCAGGCGAGCCAGGTCGTCCTGGTTCTCGATCATCAGTTCGAACCAGCGACGCAGCTTGGCCGAGCGCTCCTTGGCGGTCAGTGCACGCCAGGCCGGCAGGGCCTTGTCGGCGGCTTCGATGGCGCGGCGGGTTTCCGCAGTGCCCATCTTCGGCACGGTACCGATGACTTCACCTGTGGCCGGGTTGGTCACATTGATGGTCTGGCCGCTGTCCGCATCCAGCCACTCACCGTTGATGAAGGCTTGCTGGCGGAACAACTGAGCGTCTTTGAGCTGCATGTCGGCTTCCCGAATTGTTGATTGTTGAAAGCGCCCAACGCAGGGCATCGAGCGTTTGAAATCTCAAACGAATGCTAAGCGTCTGCTGGGGTGTTGGACAATAGGCTGTTCGAAAAAAAGAACGAGTGGTTGAACACCCGAATGGATGTTTCATGAATGTGGGCTGGGGCAGATGGCCCTGCGGCAGGCAAACCGGCCCCATAGGGCCGGTACAGGCAGAAAATCAGAATGCCTTGTCGAGGTCGATCACCAGCGCCCGGTAGCCCACGCTGCCGGGCTGCCTGCTGTGCACCTTCAGCTCAACCAGCACCTCCTGGGTGCCCCGCCGGACCTCGTTGAGCACGGTTGTGGTCAGCTTTTGCGGTGTCAGGAAGTTCACCGACGCCGAATAGATGAACTGGGTATCGGTGTCCGCTCTATAAGCCACCACGGAGGTCACCGGGCTGTACCACTCGTCGCCGCGCTCCTTGCCGTACTCCCACACTTGCTCCACCAGGCCTTTGGCCTCGTCGATGCGGTATTCCACCGCGCGGCTGTAGTTCCCGGTCAACCGAGTGGGTGCAAAGCCCCGGCCCCAGCCGTTGTCGAACACGGTCAGCGTGCCTTTGCCGGTCAGCCAGGCTGTGTGCTGGGTCCATGACCAGTCGAAGCTGTCGCTGTGCACCGGCGTGAGCACCTTGTGCCGCAGGCGCTCGGGCCAGCCCTGTGGCGAGGCGAGGATCCACTTCACCTCCTTGTCACGGCCAATCTTCACCACCCCCTGGTGACGGGCTGAAACGATGATGCTGTCGTCATCGGTATCGTAATCGATGGCATTTACGTGCGCCCAGTTACGCCCGGTGCCCACCCCCGGGGTATCGCCAAACGGCAGATCCCCTTCCGCCAGCTCATTCGCCAGCCGGTCGCCCTGCCGGCTGACGCCCGGGGGCAACTGGATGGCCGCTTTGCCCAGTGTTTCCAGCAGGTCGCCACGGTACGGGTCGAGGATCTGGTTGAGGTCCCAGAAGTCCAGCACATCGCCGGCCTCGTTCACTTCGATGATGTGGTCACGAATGGAGCGTACACGCTTGCCGTCCGGGCGACGGTAGTCGCTGGTGCCTACGCGCAGCAGGTAGGTGCCGTTGCTGGTCTCGCGGATTTCATGGGAGAAGTCTGCAAACTTGTCGGGCAGGCTGCGCTGCCAGATCCGCCGCCCCAGCAAGTCGTACTTGGAGTAGGTTTGCCCCTGCCCCCAAATCAGCTTGCCATCGCGGGTTTGCTGGAAGCCCATGGTGCCCCCTAGGCCATCGCGACGGTTGGAGTCGTGAATCTGCTCGATGTCCAGGTACCAGCGCACGTCGCCGTTGGTATCGGCGATCCAGTTGTTGCCCACCTGGTCCCACTCGGCGGCGCCGCCCAGGCCATTCCACTTGAAAGCACGCCCGCCCGGGATGTCCCCAAGCAGGTGGTTGAACAGGTACAGGCGTTTTTCAAACCCGGGCGCCACCTGCACCGGTTCCACCTCCGGCAAGGCGGCCGTCTGCCTGGCAACCACCGGCAGGCGCACAGCCGGCGCGTAGATCTGGTACTGCTCACGCATGCGCTGGCCATCAAGCTTGTAGGTAACTTCCACCTGGTTGACATGGTCGGGGTACAACCCGAAAACCGGAATACCCCCGTAGGTCCACAACGAACGGTCGGACACCTCATAGGCGATGTCCACCCCGCGCTCACCCCGGCCCAGCACACGTACATGGGCAGCACTGAGGCTGCGGCCGCCGTCACGGATGATCGCGGTGAGCGGCGCCAGCCGGTAAGGGTTGACCACCACATCGCCCAGCAACGCTTCGTCGGGCTGTGGCACTTTCGCGGTCAGGCACGCGCCCTCAGGCAATACGGGTGTTTCTGTCTTGGCGTTCATGGCAAAGCTCCTTGTGCTCAGAAGTCGTAACGGGCAGTGGCGCCGAAGGTACGCGGGGTACCGATCGCACCGGCATAACCGCCGTTGGCGGAGTTCCACAGGCTGGTGAAGTAGGTCTTGTCGCCAGCGTTCTTCACCCAAAGCGACAGGTCGACCACGCCATCGCCCTGGTCCAGGCGCACGCCGGCAGACAGGTTGACCAGTGCATAGCTGGGGATCTGGCCAAAATCAGAGTCGTCGATGGTGCCCACGGCCTTTGAGCGGAAGGCGTAGCTGGCGGTGACGTAAGGCTCGACCCGCTCGGTGGCCTGCCATTTGTACTGGGCATTGACGTTGGCGATATATTTGGAGGCGCCGACCACCTGATGGCCAGACAGGTCGCAGGTGGCATTGGCGCTGGCCAGGCTGACCTCCGGCGGGCACGGTGCGTCCTTGTACTCGGTGTAGCGCACGTCGTTCCACGAACCGTTGAAGTTGACCGTTAGCCCCCGCACCGGCAACGCCGTGGCCTCGAATTCGAGCCCGCGCGAGCGCACGCGGCCGGCATTGGCCAGGTACTGCACGCGGTTGACCTGGTCGTAGACGTTGGCCTGGTAGCCATGCACTTCGGCCCAGAACAGGTTGGTATTGAGCTGCAGGCGGTTGTCGAACAAGCTGCTTTTCAGGCCCAACTCGGCATTGTTGACCCGCTCGGTGCCCACCAGCAGCGAGCCAGTACCCAAGCGGGGCGCCGCGCCGACGGTGAGGTTCACTCCACCCGATTTCTCGCCGTGAGTCAGGGTGGCGTAGCCCAGCAACTGCTCGTTGAAGCGATAGCTGAGGCCTAGGAGGCCAGACGGGCTGAAGCTGTACTGGCTGAGGTCGCCCGAATCGTACGCACCTGCGCGGCCCTGACGCGCAGCCGCGGCAGCCCCGCTGACCGCCGCGCCGCCGCTGGGCGCATCGCGGGTAACCCAGGCACTCTTTTCTTCATAGGTGCCGCGTACGCCGGCGGTGAAGTCCAGACGGTCGGTGACATGCCAGGTGCCTTGGGCGAACAGCGCGTAGCTGTCGGTATCGATGTGGCCGTTACCCAGGGTGTCGACGTTGGCCAGCGCACCTGCCGGGGTCTGGTTCCAGATATCAGCCTGTGGGCCGTAATAGGTGAACGACTTGTTGTCCAGGTCCTGCTTGAAGTAGTAAGCACCCAGTACATAATCGAAAGCGCCGCCGGTCGGAGATGCCAGGCGGATTTCCTGCGAGTACTGCTTGTCGCGCACCGCTACACCGGCACTGTAGAACACCGGCACGTTGAGGCCGTCATCGTTGCGCGGGGTGAAATCCCACCAGCGGTAGGCGGTGATGGAGGTCAGGGTGAAGTCGTTGGGCAGGGTCCAGTTGGCTTCCACCGAGGTCCCCCCTTGGAACACGGTGACTTGTTGGTCGGCATCGAAGTTGACCTTGCGGTCCTTGCCCGATACCAACGTCGCGCCAGCCTGGGCAGCAAGGCTCTGGTAGCGGTTGATGCCTTTGATGGTCGGCCCGGTGCTGTAAAGGCTCAGGATGCCGTTGTCGGAATCCTCTTCGTTGTACTCCCCGATCCAGCGCAGGTTGAAATTATCACTGGGCTTGAACAACAGCTGCGTGCGAAAGCCCTGGCGTTTGCCGCCATTGAGCGTGTCGCCGTTGTGCACGTTTTTCACATAGCCGTCGTCTTCGGTGCGATAAGCACTGATGCGCCCGGCCAGGGTGTCACTGAGCGGGCCCGAGAAACTGCCCTGGGTCTGCCGATACCCGTCTTCACCAATGGACTGCTGGATACTGCCTTCACGGTGGAAGGTAGGTTTGCGCGTGGTCACGTTGAGTACACCGGCGGTGGTGTTCTTGCCGAACAGCGTGCCTTGTGGCCCCCGCAGTACTTCCAGTTGCTCCACGTCCAGCAGGTCGAACACCGCCATGCCCGGGCGGCCGAGGTAGACGTTGTCCAGGTAGATGCCCACGCTGCCCTCCAGGCCGTCGCTGGCGGGGTTGTTGCCAAGCCCGCGTATGGAAATGCTCGACTGGCGGGCATGCACGTACGCCACGTTGGTACTGGGCACCAGTTGTTGCAGGTCCTGCACGCGATAAACACGTTGGGTTTCCAGGGCTTCACTGCCCAGCACGCTGATGGGCGTAGGCACGCTCTGCGCGGTTTCTTCACGCCGCCGGGCATTGACCGTGACGGTGCCCAGCTTGGTTTCCTGCTCCACAGCAGGGGCAACAGGCCCTACTTCTTCGGCGAAGCTGGGCACGGAGGCCGCCAACAGAACACCGGCCGCTAGCGGGTGCAGGGTGAAACGTGAGGCGCGCGATGGCTTTCGGGTGTGTCTGGACATGCAGATGCTCCTTGAGGCTTGGCCCTGGGCGAGCATTTCCGTTGGCGGAACCGAATCGCGGTAATGGGGGGCTTATATTCTTTTAAGAGATATAAATATTGTTAAAACATATTATGTGGAATAAGAGACTCCCTTTATAAGGGGACTGACCCGTGTCATCAATTGCATTCGGCCGAAGGTTTCAATGTAGAAAATGCATATCGATCTGCGTCAGCTACGCCACTTCATAGCTTTGGTTGAACACCGCAGTTTCGTGGCGGCGGCTGCGGCAGTGAACCTGTCGCAGTCAGCCTTCAGCCGCAGCATCCAGACGCTGGAGCACAATGTGGGTTGCCGCCTGGTGGACCGCGCCAGCAAGGACTTGCCCCCGACGCGCCAGGGGCTGCTGGTACTGGAACACTCGCGCCGGCTGGTGCATGGCGCGCACAACCTGGTCAATGAAATTCAACAGTTCAACGGCGCCACCACCGGCGTGGTGCGCTTCGGCTCGGGGCCTGCGCCGGCAGGGGGCCTGGTGCCGCGGGCGGTGGCACGCTTCGTGGCCGAGTACCCTGCCGCGCGCACGTGCTTTCAGGTGGATAACTGGCAGGCACTGAACCGCAAGCTGGTCGCCGAGGAAATCGAGTTCTTCGTGGCCGACACCCGCCAGTTCGAATCAGACCCGGATTACCAGGTGCACAGGCTGGCACCCCAGCGCTGGCATTTCTGCTGCCGCGCCGGGCACCCGCTGGCCAGGCAACAGCGCGTGCAGGCGCGGGACCTGTTCGATTACCCGATGGCCACCACCTTTCGCCCGCCGAATATCCGCAAGATCCTCAGCGATCTCAGCGGCCGGCAAGACTTTCTGCCGTCGGTGGAGTGCGAGCATGGGTACGCATTGCTGAACGTGGTGATGCACTCGGACACCATCGGCATCGCCTGCAATGCCAATTTGCGGCCCTATCAACATGAAGAGGGCCTGGTGAAGCTGGAACTGGCCGACCTGACGCAAGAGCAGCGGGAGGCCTGCCATACCCGTTATGGGGTAGTGAGCCGGGTGGGGTATGGGTTATCGCCGTTGGCGCAGGGGCTGGTCAGGCAGTTGATTGCCTGTGATGGGGAAGCCTGAGAAACGGCCCAGCCCATGGATAACCTGGGAGCCACTGGCCTGCACAAATCTGACAGCTGGCGCAATCATTGTGGGAGCAACTGTCTTTCACAAAACCTGAACGCTGGCGCAGTCCACCTTGTGGGAGCGGGTTTACCCGCGAATGCGTCAGTAGCGTCACCATTGCATTCGCGGGTAAACCCGCTCCCACAAGATAGATGCCAGCGTTCAGGAAATTGGCATAACCATTATTG